>JAKQHK010000033.1 GCA_029573015.1 bacterium | reverse complement strand
CAGGCGAACTGTTATGCGATTATTACCACCAACGCTTTAATGTTGATGTACGGGGAGTACGCTATCCGGGTTTGATTTCCTATGTTGCGCCCCCCGGTGGCGGGACGACTGATTACGCTGTGGAGATTTTTTATGAAGCGATCCAGAAAGGCACCTATAGCTGCTTTCTGCCTGAACAGGCTGCGCTGCCCATGATGTACATGCCCGATGCGCTCCAGGCAGCCGTAAACCTCATGGAGGCTGATCCGGGTAAGCTTGTGCACCGCAACGCGTTCAATATCGCTGCCTTCAGCTTCACCCCCGCAGAACTGTATACAGAGATTAAAAAGTTATTGCCTGATTTTACCATGTCGTATGATGTTGATCCGGTCAAGGAGGCCATAGCTGCTTCCTGGCCGCAGACACTGGATGACAGTGCTGCCCGCGAGGAATGGGGCTGGAAACCGGATTACAGCCTTGCGGCAATGGTCAAAGATATGATAGCGAAATTGTCTAGCAAATTAGCGAGATAAATAGTATGAGCATGCAACGTCTGAAACCTTTTTTAACTCAGGAACTGGAAAATTTACGCACCAGCGGCCGAGCCAAGGGGAGAGAATCAATTATTACCCGCATCATTCCCGCCGAGGGAGAGCAGGGACCGCGGTACCTCGTGGCAGGAAGGGGCGATCAGCAGTATATAAAAATGAATTCCAATTCCTATCTCGGACTTTCGTTTCATCCCGAGATGATCGCTGCCGAGGAAAAGGCAGTGCAGGAATACGGGGTGGGACCGGGAGCGGTGCGGTTTATCAGCGGTACGCACGCTCCGCACCGGGAGCTGGAAAAACGCCTTGCCCGGTTTCACAGCCGAGAAGATGCGATGATTTTCAGCGCTGCCTACGTCACGGTAGTCGGAGTGCTCTCCTCCCTGATCAGCGCTGATACGGTGGTTATCAGCGATGAGCTCAATCATAACTGCATTATCAATGCTATTAAGCTTTCCCGCCCTGCGGACAAGAAAGTCTACAAGCACAATGACATGGCAGGCTTGCAGCAGGCACTCGGCGATGCCGTGGGCAAGGGCAAGCGGGTGCTGGTAGTGACTGACGGTATCTTCAGCATGCGCGGTGATTATGCACCCCTTGATCAGGTCTGCGCTTTGGCTAAGCAGTATGACGACCAGTTTGAGCAGGGCGTTCTCGTGGTGGTGGATGATTCGCACGGAGTAGGAGCATTTGGAGCTACGGGCAGAGGTACGGTTGAATACACACAAGCAGAAGGGGTCGATGTGCTGATCGGCACTCTTGGAAAAGCATTTGGGGTCAATGGTGGCTATGTCACGGGCGATCAGACGCTGATAACCTATCTGCGTGAACATGCGATAACTTACATTTATTCTAATCCAATTACCGTGGCGGAAGCGGTTTGTGCGCATACGGCGCTGGATATCCTTGACAGCGATTGGGGGCAGAAGCGGCTGGATCATCTGCGCGCCATGACCAAAAAGTTCGAAGACGGTATCGTCAGTCTGGGATGTGAAACCATCTCGAGCGAGCATCCGGTTGTGCCACTCGTTGTGCGCGATACCCAGAAAACCAGAGAGCTCGGCGCGTATCTTTTTGAACACGGTGTGCTTGCTACCGGGTTAAATTATCCGGTTGTGCCCGAGGGAAGCCAGAGTATCCGTTTTCAGGTGAATGCAGACCATACACCCCGGGATATTGATGCTGTCCTTGGCGTTTTGGCTGCCTATCAGAAGACAGTATCGTTTTGATACAGTTAGTGATGAGGGAGAGACATGGTTGGCATCATTGGCTATGGGGCATACATCCCCTGCTATCGGATCAAGGCTGAAGAAATCGCCCGCATCTGGGGACAGGATGCGAGCAAGATCACCGAAGGGCTACTCATAGAGGAAAAATCCGTTCCCGGCCTGGATGAGGACAGCATCACCATCGCCGTGGAAGCAGGACACAATGCGGTGAGGATGGCAGGTATCAATCCGGTGCGTATCGGAGCGCTTTATAGCGGCACAGAATCAAAAGCCTATGCGGTAAAGCCCAATGCCACCATCATCGGGGAAGCGTTGGGGCTAGGGTACCGCTACATGTCAGCTGACCTGGAGTTTGCTTGCAAGGCAGGCGCAGCCGGCCTGCAGATGGTCATGGCCGAAGTGGAGAGCAATATGATCGATTATGGCTTGGCTATTGGTACAGATACTGCCCAGGGTCGGCCGGGTGATGCGCTGGAATACAGCGCTTCCGCCGGCGCCGCTGCTTTTATCGTCGGCCGCAAACGTTCCCAGATGCTCGCCCGTCTCGAGGGCACCTGTTCTTCCTCGTCCGATACCCCGGATTTCTGGCGCCGGCGGAAGCAGGAGTTCCCCGTACACCGGGAACGCTTTTCCGGCAAACCAAGCTATCAGCAGCAGATTTCCCAGTCTGTGGGCATGCTGCTCGAGCAGCTCCAGCTCAAACCCCAGGATTTCACCCATGCGGTTTTTCATACACCCAACGGAAAATTTCCCCTGCAGATCGCGGCAAAGCTTGGTTTTTCCCGCGAGCAGCTGAAGGCAGGCTATGTGGTGCCGCGCATCGGCAATACTTATTCCGGCGCCTCCCTGATCGGATTTGCGGCGGCATTGGATATCGCCAAGCCGGGTGAGCGTATTCTTGTTGCCTCGTATGGTTCTGGAGCAGGAAGCGACGCCTTCAGTTTCATGGTTACCGGCGGGATACGCAAAAAGAGACGGAATACCTATACAGTTCAGGACTATATAGACCATAAACAGTATATTGATTACGGTTCATATATCAGGAAAATCGGCCTGCTCGATTAATGATTACTAATACATAAGGGTATCCATGCGCAGATCAGGAGCATCTCTGCCGGTCTGGGAGAATGAAAAAATCCTGTACGAATTGCATCCGCACCCACTGGCGTTTTACCAGCTGGTTGTCGTCTGGGTGTTTCTGGCTGTGGGATCTGCGCTGATTCTTTTCGCCTGGCCGCTGCTGCAGTCCCTGTTCCCGATGCTGCAGGCAGATCCATTTAGTATTGTGAAATTAGTATTTGGTGCTGACGGGCATGCAACCGGTGCATTAGCTTGGTTATATAAACAACTGGGCAGCATTTCTTTCATGCAGCTGGTGTGCTGGTGGTATTTCCTCATACCGTTCGGGGCCATCATCTCTTTTTTCCTGATCAGCATATCCTGGTTGTGGATGTTTTTGGTGATCGGAGTGGTCAGTGCAGCCGGGGCGCTGCTTGTCGGAAATCCGGGTTTGGCGCCCTGGGGTGGCATTGTTGCAGGCGTGCTCGGCATAGCTGGAGTTTTTGTTTTCCGGCGTGCTCATACGTATATCATCACGAATTACAGACTGGTAACGAGGGTTGATTTTTTCAGATATGAAGAACGGGAAGTGCTGTTGAGTAGGTTGAGTGACATGGCGATGGAACAGTCGTTGATCGGGCGCCTGCTGAATTTTGGAACTTTGATTCCGGTTTCCCAGTCAGGGTTGGGCTTGGGGGAGGATTCGGCATTTATCGCCGGAGGAGTGGGTGGCGCTCAGGGAGGCGTGGGGGCTGGATTCGGCCGGAGCACCAAGGTCCCCCGAGCAAGAAGCTGGCATGTGCTGTACGGGATCACAGATCCGCACACGATCCATGCCCGCATCGAACAGCTGCTGCATGAAAATTCGGAAGTCGAACGGTTGCGACAGATCGAATCACAGTTAGCTTCCAGCCAATCAACGCAGAAAGCAGAATGATTCATTAACGCTAAGGAGTTGGGGATGGATGCACAGATTACCGCAGTGGGACAGGTGAAATTCGGGGAACACTGGCAGGTGTCCCTTGACATGCTGGCCAAGGGGGCGCTTGATGATTTGAAAAAGAAATATCCTGAGAGTATGAACGGGGTCGAGGTTATCTTTC
>JAKQHK010000032.1 GCA_029573015.1 bacterium | reverse complement strand
GAGGAGATAGAGGAGGGGGAGGTCGGGAGATGTTCAGCTGTCCAGTCAGCCACATAGCGTTCCAGTCTGCCGATCGAGATGGGTTCACCGGTGAGGCCGGCAATGCAATTTTTTTGGCACTGTTCCTCCTGCGGGCAGACGCGTCCGCAGACAGCGGGCAAAGAGTTGGATTGCAGAATCGTCTGATGGGCTGCGGCCACATCGCCTTCAGCCAGCTGCTTGATAAACGTCGGGATGTTGATATTGACCGGGCAGCCGGCGATGCATTTGGCGCGATCCTGCTTGCAGTTAAAACAGCGCTGCGCCTCCTTGATGGCTTCTTCCTGCGAATAGCCGAGTGGGACTTCATCAAAATTATGAATACGTTCGCTGGGTGCCTGTTCACGCATGGGGACGGATTTTTTTTCCTTGGGCATACATATTCAGATATTAAGAGTTGAGATAATAAGAGCTACAGAGACTACAGAACCAATGAATCAAATAAGCATATAATCACAAAGCTGAAGATTGAGAACTGAGAACTATACATTTTTAAGATGACAAAAGTGATCAAGCGCCTGTTTTTCCTTGTCCTTGTAGGCAGCTAGACGCTGGATGAGCTCGTCCCAATCAATCGCATGGCCGTCAAAGACCGGACCGTCCACGCAGGCAAACTTATTTTCACCGTTTACTTTGACACGGCAGCCGCCACACATCCCGGTGCCGTCAACCATGATGGGATTCAGGCTGACTTCCGTCGGGGTGTTGAACGGTTTCGTGGCTTTGCTAACAAACTTCATCATGATCGGCGGACCGATGGCGATGACGAGCGATACCAGATCGCTCTGTGAAAGAATGCGGGTGAGCGGTTCGGTGACCAGGGCTTTTTCTCCAAGGCTGCCGTCGTCCGTCGTAATGATCAGTTCATCGCTGTACTGTCTCGTTTCTTCGATGAGCATGAGGAGATCCTGACTGCGAGCGCCGAGGATGGAGATGATAGTATTGCCTGCTTGTTTTAAAGCCTTTACCTTGGGAAAAATCGGAGCAATGCCGACGCCACCACCGATGCAGATGACTTTACCGGGGTATTTTTTGATCTCAATCGGCAAGCCGAGCGGACCAACCAGATCCAGAATTGTATCTCCGGTATCGAGCTGGCTGAGCTGCCTGGTCGTGCGTCCAACTACCTGGATGATCAGTTCAATGGTCCCCTTGTCCGCATCCCAATCTACGAGCGTCAGGGGGATGCGTTCTCCCTGTTCATCGATCCGCAGGATGATGAACTGTCCGGGGAGCGCTTTGCGTGCCAGGTCAGGAGCTTCGACCCTTAGGGTGAAATTGATTTCGGAAAGCCATTTCTTGTCCACGATACGAAAATTTTTGCCGGTCATGGGCATTTTTGAAGCCTTTTTTTCAAAAAAACAAGCATACGGAAGTATAGCAGAAAGTAAACCGGCTGGCTATGTCCGGCATTTGTTTTGTATAGGCAATTCGATTATAGTATAAAAGGTGTTTTTTATGGGTAAACGAATGGATCAATCGATTATCTGTCATGATGTTATCATTATCGGAGGCGGGGTTGCCGGCTTGCGGGCAGCTATCGCAGCGTATGATGCTGGAGTTGATGTTGGTATCATATCCAAAGTACATCCGATCCGTTCTGCCTCTGTGGGAGCACAGGGCGGGATAGCGGCATCGCTCAATAATGCCCAGGATGATGATACCTGGTTACAGCATTTCCAGGATACGCTGCATTCCGGTGCTGGGTTGTGCGATGAAGAGCCGGTACGTATCCTATGCGAGGAGGGGCCAAAAGCCATCCTCGAACTGGATGCCATGGGAGTCCTGTTCGACCGTTTCCCTGATAACCGGATTGCCCAGAGGCCCTATGGCGGACATTCTCATATCCGGGCGTGCTATGCAGGTGATAAAACAGGTCATACGATCGTACATACGCTCTGGGGACAGTGTGTGAAGCGGAAGATTCCGTTTTATCTGGAGTGGTATGTCTGGAGGCTGATCCGGGAGCGGGGCAGAATTGCCGGTTTACTCGCCTTAGATATCACTTCGGGATTGCCGCATCTCGTCAAGACAAAAGCAGTCGTCCTGGCAACCGGAGGCATAGGACAGGTATTCGCCATAACCACCAATCCGTTTGCATCCACGGGCGATGGTTTAATACTCGCCTCTGAAGCCGGGGCTCGGCTGCGAGACATGGAGTTTATCCAATTTCACCCAACCGGCTTGTATCCGCGTGGTGTGCTCATTTCGGAAGCTTGCCGGGCAGAGGGGGGGTATCTGGTTAACAGGGATGGCAAGCGTTTTATGTTTGATTACGATGCGCGGGGTGAACTGGCGACTCGCGATATTGTTTCCCGCGGTATCCAGACCGAAATTGATGCAAATAGAGGCATGGAGAGGAAAAATTATGTCGGTTTGGATGTGCGGCATTTGGGAAGAGAAGTTTTGGAACACAAGTTGCCGATTGCTGTGGAGCTAGCCCGGGATCTTGGCGGCATCGATCTGGCAAAACAGATCCTGCCTGTCGCCCCTACAGCTCATTATTTCATGGGCGGGATCGCTGCTTCATGTAATTGCGAAGTGTACGAGCAGAAACGTAACAATTCCAAAAAGAATTTTGCAGAAACAAAGTCAGTTATCCCGGGACTGTTTGCCGCCGGTGAATGTGCCTGCCTGTCCGTGCACGGGGCTAACCGCCTTGGTTGCAACTCACTCCTGGATGCCGTGGTGTACGGCAAGCGCAGCGGCGAACAGTCCGCAGCCTATGCACGTACGGTTAACTACCAGCCGATTGCCGGCAGTCAGCTACGCGAATTTGCCGCGGTTGTGGATGGCGAACGGCACCGGAATGCCCAGGGGAGAAGTAGCGGGCAGATACGCGCTGATCTGCAGCAGGGTATGACAGAGCGATGCGGAATTTTTCGGTCAAAACGAAGGTTAAACGAACAGATACAAGCCATTCAAACGCTTCAAAGCGAGTTGGAAACAGTTAGAGTATCGTATAAAGACGGATGGGCACAGACGGTGGTCGAAAAGAAGGAGCTTGCTACCATGCTGGCAGTCGCCCTGCTCGTCGTCGAGTCAGCGTTGGCACGCGAGGGGAGTGTTGGGGCTCACTGGCGGGTTGATACAAAATAAAGCCAAGAGCCAAGAGATACTTATTACATGTGCTTTACATGATCGAGTTAAGATTTGAAACTAGTCACCAGGTACAGATGCTAGATATTACCCGTCAGGTCGAGCAGGTGGTACAAGCAAACAAACTTTTAGCCGGACTTTGTGTCGTCTTCGTGCCTCATACGACTGCGGGTATAACGATTAATGAAAATGCTGATCCGGCCGTGTGCGCGGATATGCTGATGGTGCTTAATAAGATGGTTCCGCAGGCTGACGGATACCAACATAGCGAGGGCAATGCGGCGGCGCATATCAAAGCGAGTTTGATGGGCAATTCGGTTACGGTGCTTGTTGAAAATAGCGTTTTGCAGCTTGGTACCTGGCAAGGCATTTATTTGTGTGAATTTGACGGACCGAGGATGAGAAAAGTGTGGGTAACACAGCATTAGAATTTGTAATTACCAATTTTCAATTTTTTAATCTTCAATCTTTTATTCATGATGCGTACGTAACATGAATACCTGCGTTTTACATATCAGACGGTATGATAGCGTCAGAAGTTACTGGCAGGAATTTACTGTTGACCCAACTGGAAAAACGGTACTTGATGCTCTGAAGGAAATCAGGGATACGCAGGATCAGACGCTGGCGTACCGGGCCCAGTGCCGGAGCGGCATCTGCGGATCCTGCGCCATGCGCATTAACGGACAGGCGCGTTTAGCCTGCAAGACGTTTGTTACTGACGTACTCGTCCAGGGCAAGCTCACACTGGAACCGCTGACAGGTTTTGGGATTATTCGTGATTTGGTCATCGAGGAAAGCTTGTTCTGGGAAACTATTGCGCAAATAAAACCCTGGATCGAAGCTGCCCCTGCTGTAGGATCAGTGCCGGAGTGGTTAGCGGATGAGTCAGCCGACAGCTATGGAGTAGAAAACTGCATCCTGTGCGCAGCCTGCCAGTCTGATTGTGAGGTGCATGAAGTCAAACAGGGAGGGTATGCAGGCCCGGCTGGCTTTGTGCAGGCATACCGCTATGTGCGTGATCCCCGCGACCATACTACCCGGGAACGCTTGCAACTATTGGAAAGCCAGGGGATCTGGTCCTGCACGCATATCCAACAGTGCAGTGACGTCTGTCCCAAGGGTATCAGGATCGGCAGGGTGATCACCGCACTCAGGTCACTGCTTCTCAGGTCAGGCATGGGGAAAAATCCCGGTGGTCGGCATGTGGAAGCGTTTACCTCAGGTGTACGGAAACACGGTAAGCTTGACGAGTTTTGGACTATGATCAGGACACGCGGCATGCGTATTCTCAGCGACCTGCCTGTAGGCTGGCGTATGACGAGGCGGGGAAAGGTGGTCAAGCCGGTGCAACGAAAGTCCGAAAACAGCAACGAACTGAAACATTTTTTCCGCGATAATTAATAATGCAAGCTGGAATGCAGTCGCTCACCGTTATTTTCGGGTAATTTCCATGGGATTCGGATCACTGTTACTTATCGGGGGGTACATCGCCGCCCAAATGCTGGCGGATATTGCTTCTGTCAAGATCGCAATGGTTTTTTCATTGGCTGTGGACGCGGGTACGTTTGTTTATCCGTTAACATTTACCCTGCGCGATTTGATCCACAAGCAGTTTGGCAAGCAAACCGCCCGGCAGGTGATCATCATTGCCGCGCTCATCAACATAGCCATGGTTGTATTTTTTGCCTTTGTTGTCTGGCTGCCAGCCGATAGCTCCTGGGCATACCAGCAAAGTTTTAAGGATATCCTGGGACCGGTGTGGCGGATTGTTTTTGCTTCCATACTGGCGGAGGTTATCAGTGAATTAACTGATACGGAAATCTATCACTACTGGACCAGCCGGATCACCCGTCGCTATCAGTGGTCCCGCGTCCTGGTGAGCAATGCGGTTTCGGTGCCGCTCGACAGCATCCTGTTTTGCTTTGGTGCTTTCTGGAGCATCATGCCTATGGCAGTCATCTGGGAAATTATTATCGTGAATATCCTTGTTAAAAGTGCCGTGACGCTGGTCAGCCTGCCGGCAATCTATGCGGTACACGACCATGAGCAGGTGTCTTGATTATTATTTAATGTAACGTGTTGATGAAATACGCCTATTATCCGGGATGCAACACCGAAGGCTTGAGCCGCGAGCTTGACCAGTCCATGCGGGCTATAGCACCGAAGCTCGGTATCGAGCTGGTGGATCTGCCTGAGTTTGTCTGTTGCGGAGCAGGTCAGATACGCGAGAAAGACGATGTCGCCGAACTGGCGCTCAATGTCCGCAACCTGTGCATCGCCGAGCGGCAGGGTCTTGATTTATTGACAGTCTGTGCTACCTGTTACGGTACATTGTTGCACACGCAGTACTGTTTAACCCATGACCGTGGGAGACGGGAGCAGGTTGCGTCCCGTATCTCATCCCTCGGGTACAGCCTCGAAGCAGCCCTGAGAACCAGGGTAGTGCATATCTTGGAGGTTTTTAATGGTTTGAGGACAGAGATACTAAAGCAAGTTATTTCTCCTGAGTCGCAGAAACAGATTGTAGTTGCACCGTTCTACGGCTGCCGGCTGCTGCGTCCGCATCATGAATTGACAACGGATTTTGCTCGTGAGTATATGCTTGAATCTCTCATTACTGCTTGTGGTTTTACTTCCGTTGCCTATGCAGGACGAACAGCTTGCTGTGGTTTCGATATAGCATTTACTGACCAGCCGGTTACCCTGCGTCTGCTGGAAAAGCGCCTTGCCGAAGCAGCGGCTAGCCGGGCAGACTGGATTGTCACCGCCTGCCCGTTGTGTCAAAATGTGCTCGACGGCTTGCAGTCCAAAGCCAGACGGGGGCATGATACACATGCATTGATTCCTGTTCTGCATCTTCCCCAGCTGGTGGGTATCGTACTGGGAATCGACTTCCGGGCATTGGGCTTGCAGCGTCACATCGTGCCTGTACGTAAATCTTCTGCATAGGACAGGAGAATATCATGAGCTTTCGAGCGTTTACCAAGAACAGGATCCGTACTCGTGTCAGGGAGCTGCGCAAACGCCTCTCCGATACCCATCGCCGTAGTTGGAGCATGCGGGTATGTCGTCAGGTCTTACAGCTGCCGTATGTACATAAAGCCCAGACTATCATGCTGTATCGGGCATTTCAGAATGAAGTCGATCTTGACAGTCTGTTCCCCGCTTTGTGGAAACAGCACAAGCGTCTGTGTGTACCGCGGGTCCAGGGTGCTGATATCCATGCCTACGAAGTGCACGATTTACTCGAGGACTTCGAGATAGGCTATGCAGGCATCTCTGAGCCGAGACTGACGCTACCAGAGATCAACGCAGCGGATATTGACCTGATATTGGTTCCAGGATGCGCTTTTGATACCGAGGGCGACAGGATCGGCTGGGGCAAGGGTTTTTATGACCGGTTTCTTTCGCAGGAGGGATGTCACGGCCTAAAAATTGCTATAGGGTATAATTTTCAGATACTGCAGGATATACCGGCTGAAAAAGGGGATGTACGCATGGATATACTGGTGACAGAATCAAAGATCATTTCTTTTTTCCAGGAATCCAGTTACGCACTGTAAAAGGAATCGTTTACCTTTTTATGGAATTGATCCCATGCCTGAATTACCTGATCTCGAGATTTATCGCGAGAATCTGCAGCCGCTCGTTATCGGGAAGCAGATTGCCAGTGTCAGCATTCTGTATCCCAAAACCATGCAGCTTATTAGTGAAGAGGATTTTATCCGGGCAGTCAGCGGCGCCACCCTTACCAGCATCAGACGGTTGGGCAAACGCCTGCTTTTCGGACTAGATACCGGAGAGGGAGGGATGCGGTTGGATGGCTGTGCATCTGATGATGTATGGTGAGATACGATACGGCATCGATGTCTCATCCGCGGTCAAGGGATTACGAGTGTGTCTGCGTTTCACCAGCGGCGACGAATTGGTTTTCCTTGACATGAGTGCCTGGACGAAAATCGGTTATTATTCCGAGGACGGGAGCATCGGGCAGGGGATGCAGCGCCGTCTGGCAATGCTTGGACATGAGCCGCTCGATGCTGATCTGACCCCAGAGGTGCTCCGCCGGCTATTTGCCGGAGAAACAAAAACGGTCAAGGAATGCCTTATGGATCACAAGTTGATCATCGGCATCGGCAATGCCTATTCGGACGAAATCCTCTGGCAGGCGGGTATAGCACCCATGCGTCAAGCTGCCAGTCTTAGTCCTGAGGGATTGCATGGTTTGCGTTCAGCTATGCAGACAGTGCTTGTCGAAGCTATTGATAAAGTGCGCATCGGGCTACAGGGACAGACCTATGGAGAAGTTCGCGATTTTTTGCATGTGCATAGCCGGCCCAAGAAAAAGCAGTGTGATCGTTGCGGGGGACTGATTGAACGCGTGGAGATCAAGACACGTGGATCGTATTTTTGTCCCCGCTGCCAGAAGTAACGAAAAAACAGCGTGGTTGACATCAGATTTTACAGATCATATAATGAAGTTTGTTACTTTTTTGCCCACAGGTGAGGTCAAGCATGAAACGTACTTATCAACCCAAAGTAAGAAAAAGAAAAAAAACCCACGGTTTCCGCGCCCGTATGGCTACCAAGGCTGGCCGTATGGTGTTGAAACGTCGCAAGGCGCGGGGGAGAAAGCGTCTGTGCGTCTAGGCAGGTATTGTGTTTTCAATAGCAGCTTTCCATGCTCCCAAAAGATTATCGTCTTGTGCATGATCGCGACTTCCAGCGGGTATATCGAGGCAGACAGAGTGTCAGATGCCCGGAAGGAGCGATTTTTTTTATCCCCAATCACCAGGGGAAAAGCAGATTCGGATTTGTGGTTTCCAAAAAATTCGGATCAGCGACCGCACGCAACCGGGTCAAGCGTTTGTATCGGGAGGCAGTCCGCCTCAATCTGTCCCAGATACAATCAGGCTATGATTTTGTCATCAGCATCCGTGCCAGCAAGTCGGACAGTACCCTATGGCATGTCCAGCCTGTTGTACTGGGCTTGTACAAACGGGCACGATTGCTGAA
>JAKQHK010000031.1 GCA_029573015.1 bacterium | reverse complement strand
CAGGCGATTGCGTGTCTTGGGAAAGAAAACCCCGCATCAAGTTACGATGGAATGGTTTGTTAAAGAGCCAGATATCTTTATCGTTAATCCTACCGATATGTTTCCCGATTTGTTAACAACCTAGTGCAACTTTACAATTAGAGCAATATGCATCCTGATAACGGAACCTGCTTCCCACCTAACCTGTCTTAGGCTATGATACAGAAGCCATACAGAATAAGGAGCAGGATGCCTAAATATTCTCTAGAAAAAAAAGCCGATAGGTATTTACGCCTGCTTTGTCAGGAGATACCAGACCGCTGCGTCGGCAGCCCAGGAAACCGGCAGGCAACAGCATTTCTAGCTGATACGCTCAGATCATTTGGCTTCGCCATCACTACTCCGAAATTCGACTGTTTCAGCTGGCAAGACCAGGGCAGCAGCCTGTCTGTAAACGGAAAAAAATTTCCGATACATACAAGTCCCTATTCCCTCACTGGCTCCTGCAAAGCACCGCTCCTGCCTCTCGCTACGCTCGCTGAACTGAGGACAGCGGACGCTTGTGGCAAAATCGCCTTGCTACACGGAGAGATAGCTGCCGAACAACTGATGCCGAAAAATTTTCGCTTTTACAATCCCGAGCAGCATCAAGAAATCAACCGCCTCCTCGAGACTAAGGGATTTCTGGCTGTACTCGCTGCCACTGGTAAAAACCCAGAACTCGCTGGAGGTATGTATCCCTTTCCGCTCATCGAAGACGGGGATTTCCTCCTGCCGAGCGCATATATGAAAGACACGGACGGAGAAAAGTTGTCCAGCCTAGCAGGACAGGTCGTTGAACTGGATATTCACGCGGAACGTGTCCCGGCCTATGGATGCAATGTAATAGCCCGTACAGAAGCTACCAAACAGAAAATAGTTTTCAGCGCACATCTAGACGCAAAGCAGGGAACTCCCGGGGCACTCGATAATGCCACTGGCATCATCACTCTGCTGTTGCTAGCGGAGTTGTTTCAGGATTATAGCGGACCGCACCAGATCGAATTACTGGCGTTCAATGGCGAGGACTATTACTCCAGCCCCGGGGAAAATATGTATCTGGATATGGAGCTGCCGCATTTCTCCGACATCATGCTCAATATCAATATCGACGGTGTCGGCTATCACGCCGCCCAGACCGCTTTCAGTTTCTACGCCTGCCCTGATGGGCTGAAGCAAAAAATAACGGAACAGTTGACTAAAAGTCCGGATCTCGTTCCTGGTTTTGATTGGTATCAAGGCGACCACATGGTGTTTATGCAGAACAATGTACCCGCTCTGGCAGTTACCTCGAATGCATTCCATGCACTCTGGAGCGAAATCGCGCATACAGATCGCGATACACCGGAGTTGGTTGATTGCCAGAAGCTAGTCCAGCTGGCTCAGGCTTTATCTGATCTCTGTACTAACCAGAAAATAGCATAAAGGAGTAATCAGTATGCTTGAAATTCAAGACAAGATTGTTCTGATCACCGGCTCCTCAAGCGGCATCGGCGCCGCCACCGCTAAACTGTTTGCGGAACATGATGCGTATGTCATCATCACCTGCAAAACCAACACGATTGGAGCACAAAGTGTCACGGATGCAATCATGCAGTCTGGCGGCAAAGCCGAATGGCATCAAGCTGACCTCGCCCGTGAGGAACAGGTCGAAAAGTTATTTGCGCATATCAAACAAACGCATCACCGGCTCGATATTCTCATCAACAATGCCGGGGTTGCCCGCGCTAAGGATTTCCCGGAAACAACCTACGATGATTGGCTAAATGATTTCAATGATAATTTCTTCAGCACCGTGCTCTGCTCCCGCGAAGCAGCCAAGCTCATGCAGGATCAAAAATCCGGCATTATACTTAATACATCTTCCATCCGTGGAGAGCTACACAACGGCCGGGAAGGGATCATGGCGTATTCCGCCGCCAAAGCTGCGGTCAATAACTTTTCCAAAACGCTTGCCAAGCTGCTTGCCCCGCATATCCGTGTCAATGCGGTTTCCCCCGGATTTACCTACACCCCCTACTACGACACCATGACACAGGAAGTAATCGATGGTTTTATCAGCAAATCATATACCAAACGGTTTATCGAACCGAAGGAAATCGCGGAAGCATTCTTCTATCTCGCAACCGCCCCTTCGGTCACCGGCGAAATCCTCACCGTGGACGGAGGATATACGCTCAAGGATGGTTAAGAAAACGGATTAAGGCTTGCAGCCCTCAAAATCTGCGTTATAATCGACTTGTAACTCATACCATTTTTATCAGGATTTAAAAATGAAAACTTTTCTTGCCAGCTACGCGACCGGCTTTGCGGTCTTCCTGCTTATCGACGGCATCTGGCTTGCGGTCGTCGCCAAAAACTTCTACAAAAAACATCTCGGCTACATCATGGCGGAAAATCCAAACCTCATCGCAGCCGGGTTGTTTTACCTCCTCTACATACTTGGGATTACTATCCTCATCGTCCTTCCCTCGCTCAGCGCTGATCGCTCTCTGCTCAATGTCTGGCTTATTAGCGCGCTTTTCGGATTGGTCGCCTACGCGACCTACGACCTCACCAACCTGGCGACTCTTAAGGACTGGCCGCTGCTCGTTACCATCGTTGATCTGATCTGGGGTACGATCCTCACCAGCTCGATCGCCACCATTACCTTTGCTATTATGAAAAGAGTCTTCTGATGTCTACTGATCTTCTCTCAGCCATCGGTACTGCCGGGCTGGCTGTTTTCATCTATATGAGCATCTGGTACCTGATCGCGCTCCTCGCGAAAAGAAATGACATCGCAGATATCGCCTGGGGGCTTGGCTTCATCCTCGTCACCCTGGTAACTATTTCTCGGGAGGCTATCCTAACCGACCGCGATGTGCTCATAACTGCGCTGGTCATCCTCTGGGGCATCCGCCTCGCTCTGCATATCCACGCGCGTAACCGCGGCAAAAAGGAAGATTTCCGCTATAAGCAGTGGCGGGAAGAATGGGGAAACAGCTTTTATATCCGAACCTATCTCCAAGTCTTCCTGTTACAGGGCTTTTTCCTTATGCTTATCAGCCTGCCGATCATCATTGGTATCAACCAGACAGGTAGCAATACTTGGCAACTGAACGACTATTTCGGTTTGGCTGTCTGGGGATTTGGTTTTATCTTCGAAACTGTTGGCGACTGGCAGCTCGCGCGGTTTATGGAAAACCCCGCTAACAAAGGCAAACTGCTCCAGACCGGACTCTGGCGTTATACCCGCCATCCCAACTATTTCGGTGAAG
>JAKQHK010000026.1 GCA_029573015.1 bacterium | reverse complement strand
CATGTAATAGTCTTGAGTTTTGCTTGTCCTCCGGAGTCTTGAAGAAGGTGAAAGTTTTGACTTCTGCCTTTTGACTTTTGATATAGAACCTATCCCTTCCCGCAGAGGTTGCTCGCTGTTCTTGCTTAATAAGAAAAGGATATCCGCCGTGGAAGCTATTTCTTCACCGATCCGGCGATGTGCCTCTGTGGATGCGGACCCGAGCTCAATCATTCCTTTGGTGACGACGATTTTCCTCTTCCCGGGCGTTTTCTGCAGCTGATCCAGGGCAACGGTAAAGCCATCCGGATTGGAACTATACTGATCGTCAAGGATGCGGGCGCCACGAGCCCCGGTGCTCGCAGGCAATCCTTTGTGCCAGGTTCTGCTTTTAAGATTATCAGCCAATGCCTCGAGCGTGTAACCGTATTGCAGGCACACAGCTACTGCCGCAAGTATCGTTTGCAACTGATACGCGCAAACAGGTAACTCCAGGGCAACGCCTTCTTCTGCGAGAGACTTCGCCGGAGGCTCTGATCCGCCTGAAGAAATAAGTCGAAAGGAAATGCCAGATACCGTTTCCTTCAGACCGACCGCGAGCAGATCGGTCGATTTCCCTTTGACCTGCAGCCTGTTTTTGGCACTATAAGTAATCATGCGAATCTGCTTGTGAGATGCAGCCCAGCTGATCATGTCGGCGAGTGCTGCATCATCGGCATTGATTACGGCATACTTCTCCCTGCCGGAATCAGGAGCTTGTATCAACCCTTCAATTATTTCATACTTGGCCCGCACCGTATCAGCAATCGTTTCGCCAAATAGTGCCAGATGCTGTTCGTTGACCGCCGTTACTACGCTGATATCCGGCGGGACGACTGCACAAATCTCCTTGATTTCGCCTTTACGGTAGGCTCCCATTTCTGCGACCAGATACTCCTCTTTCCCGGTCAGGCGGGCAGCAGTCCGGGCTACTCCGATAATGGTATTATTATTGGCCGGAGTGCGCAAAACAGCATACCGTTCTGCAAGCAAATCGGCGATCAGCTCCTTGGTACTGCTTTTTCCATAGCTGCCGGTTATCCCGATGATCTTGGCCTGAGAAACTCGAATTTTACGGCGTGCCTGAATTACGATTGTTTTTTTATGCAGCCAGCTGAAAATCTGCAACATCTGAAACATCCCGGCGATCAGGAATGGTTGTACGAGGTCAAGCACTACCAGACCAAACACATACCCTACATGAAAGTCAAAAAATAAATATAAATACAAACCAGGAAAATAAATGAAGGACAAAACATCCTTTAGCCAGACGAGTTGCCCCCAGTCCTTGAAGAGCAGCCCCTGCGGATAAAACAGATACAAAGGTCCCAGACCGTAGATGACCGGTATAGCGATCACCAGACTGATGGCTATGGCTATTTTGGCTGACAGCCGGGGACGCGAAACCGTACGGGTGCGTATCGCCCGGAATCCGGCAACAGATTCAAATATCCAGATGCCAAGCATGGCCAGGGATAGGAGTATGAGGATTACGAAGTAGTAATAAAAAGCCTGACTGGCAACAGCAACCGGCATAACTGAGTTGATCAGCCACATGACTGCGAACGCAATGAAAACTGCCGCCAGATAAGCAAGGCGAGCCTGGCGGGGCCAGGATTTGCGCAGCTCTCTGCCTTCATAGGTCTGGTAGTATGCCCGCATACGGTCAGGACGGTATTCTTTTTGCTGCCAAACCTGCAGACGTTTCAGACCATGCAAGATGAAAGTAAACGACCAGAGACTACCGATCAGCGTAGCAAGTATCTGCAAACCGGCAACGATATCCTGCATGCTTACCTCGCAAGTGGACTGATGAACGAATTGATTTCTCTGCATACCTCATCGGAAAACTGCTTGTAGAGGGCATGACCTGCCTTTGGAAAAACCTGCAACCGGGAATGCGTAAGTAACGCCTGCATCCGCTCCCCGTCTGCCAGTGGCGTCAGTGAATCCTGCGCTCCCCACAGGAGCAAAGCAGGCACCGCGATCTGACCCAGCTCTGCCTGCAAATCTTCCTGTACCACCCGGGCGAGTACTTCTTTCATTATTCCCTCTGCTTTTTCATAATCATGCTCACGGGCTGCCCGGTAGAGTATTTTCCGGGCTGGCGCGGCAAACAGTCGCATGATTGGCAGACGAAACAACCCTTTCCCCACTTTGGCAGCCTGCTGAAAGGTTACTTTTTTTATCCGCGCATTGAGGTCAGCAGGCTTGATCCCAGCCGCTGCAACCAGTACGATACCGCATATACGATCCGCATGCCCGGCAGTATATTTGATCGTCAGCCTGCCTCCGAACGAATGCCCTACAAGACAACATGTTTGTATTCCCAAGCTTCCCAATAATTCATGGACCCAATCAGCATACTCAGCTGTGCCCCATGCTGCAGGTGGCGGCGCAGAATCACCAAAACCCGGCAGATCAGGTATGATGACGTCATAACCTGACGAAATAAAAAAATCACCAATGGTTTCCCAGGCTGCCGACGAACTTCCCCAACCATGCAAAAAAAGGAGAGGGAATCCTGATCCACCTCTCCGTATGCACGTTGGCACCTGTGCGATTGTTGTCTGCGATACCTGCATACGATTACCAGCGATTATTCTTTATGATGCTTGGTATTATACCGGGGAACAAACTTGTGCTGGTTCTGCCGCTCCTGATACATCTCCACTGCTGTCAGACATAGCATGGCAATCATGGGTCCGTAAAGAAAACCGATAAAACCAAAAACTTTTATACCGCCGAGTACGCTCACGAGGGTAACGAGCGGCGGAAGATGCGTCTCCTCTTTCTCAAGGATTTTTGCCCGGATGACATTGTCAATCGTACTGATCACCGCAAAACCAAATAGCAACAAAATGATGCCTTTTACATACGAACCAACGATCAGCAGGATCATCCCCGCAGGTATCCAGATCAAACCTGATCCGAGCGGAATCAGCGAACATACCATCATCATCATCCCCCAGAAAACCGCCGAAGGTAAGCCAAGTATCGCAAACATCGTTCCCCCCAGTACTCCCTGTACAATGGCGATCAGAAAATTTCCTTTCAGAATCGAACGCGACATGCTTTCAAACCGGCGGATGAATATCGCATCCTCCTCATCATCGAGCGGACTGAGCTGGGTTAGCTTGCGGAGTATCCGTTCCTTGTCAGGGAAGAGATAATACATGACAAATACGAATACCATGAAATCAGTAAATATTTTCAGGCTGTTTTGCAAAAGGTCAACCGCCTGAGCCGAAACCAAATCTGCCATTTTGCCACCCACGGTGATAAGCAGACTTTCCAGTTTCACAATGCTTTGGACCGTATCCCAGTCCACATCTCCAGGCAACCGACGGGCAAGATTTTCAAGAAAGATCTTGAGATTATCGAGGCTGATTGCGCCGCTGGCAATATTCTTCTGGATAAGATTCGCAAAAGCCAGAGCTTGATTGGCTGCAATACTGAGGACCACGATAATCGGAATTATCAGGCAGAGAACCACGAGCCAGGTACAGATAAAAGCAGCCCAGGAAGTCCGGCCCCGAAATTTTTTAACAAGCTTCTGATAGAGCGGATCAAAAAGAAAAGCGATTACCAGCCCGATCACGAGCATGCCAAGATAGGGTTTGATCACCCAGAAAAAAAGCAAACCAAAACATGCCAAAACAATATTAAATGCCACCCGCTGTGTTTGTTTGTCGATCATTAATAATCCTTAACCATCACCAAGTGAATGATGAAAAAAAGCTCAGCTCCCCGGGCTGGACTTGCAACCCCGTCGCATGACGGGACGAACCAGCTGCTACAATCGTACGGTTACTCAATGTGCTATAGCGCTTTTTGAAACAGGCTCAGCTCCCCGGGCTGGACTTGCTATCCCGTCGCATGACGGGACGAACCAGCTGCAAAAATCTTACGGGTACCCCAAGTGCTAATGTGCTTTTGAAAACAGGCTCAGCTCCCCGGGCTGGACTTTCTATCCCGACATAAGGAGGGACGAACCAGCTGCAAAAATCTTACGGGTACCACAAGTGCTAATGTGCTTTTGAAAACAGGCTCAGCTCCCCGGGCTGGACTCGAACCAGCAACCTTGCGGTTAACAGCCGCTTGCTCTACCATTGAGCTACCGAGGAACTGAGCCTGCTTGCATCGGGGAAAACCTTCACACTCATCGCATACTAGCAAATTTCTTTAGCAAAAACAACACAGCCAAATTACATTTCCAAATAATCTTTCAGGTTCTTGGCTGAGAGCGGAAAACGCAGTTTCTTCAGTGCTTTTGCCTCGATCTGTCGGATGCGTTCGCGAGTTACTCCGAACTGCACACCTACTTCCTCCAGCGTCCGTGTCCTGCCGTCTTCTAGTCCGAACCGCAGGATCAGCACGCGTTTCTCGCGGGGTGTCAGCAGGTCAAGCGCCTTGCGGATTTCCTCGCGAAGCAGGGTCTGGGCTGCTGCCATGGGCGGGCTGACACCGGTATCATC
>JAKQHK010000068.1 GCA_029573015.1 bacterium | reverse complement strand
TGTATTTGTTTCACGAGCAGTATAAAAAATCCCTCCTCTTCAGGCAGGGATTGCAACTCATACTCGCGTGCTTTTAGCTGTTCCGTTTATAAAAAATCCCTCCTCTTCAGGCAGGGATTGCAACTCCTTTCGCCGTGAGATATGCCCATTATGCATAAAAAATCCCTCCTCTTCAGGCAGGGATTGCAACTAAAAGTTAAAAAGTAAAAAATCAATATCTACATAAAAAATCCCTCCTCTTCAGGCAGGGATTGCAACTGTAATCTTCAACAATCTGATACTCTTGCATAAAAAATCCCTCCTCTTCAGGCAGGGATTGCAACTCGGCACGGATCTGTTCAATCCAGGTATGCTATAAAAAATCCCTCCTCTTCAGGCAGGGATTGCAACGCTGTTTTCATCGCTATTAGCTCAAGCTCAAGTATAAAAAATCCCTCCTCTTCAGGCAGGGATTGCAACTTTTGTCCCCTTAAATTATTTTGTAAAATTAATAAAAAATCCCTCCTCTTCAGGCAGGGATTCTTATCACATGTTTTTATGTCGATACCAAAAACCAGCTGACGGGAGAATAAAATCAGCTGGTTTTTGAAAAAAATGAGGATTATCTATACCGTCAACTTGCCGTCGTGCATCTCCCCGACGTGCTGCGCATACTGCCGCACATAGTCGGAATGCGTGATCAGGATGATCGTCTGGGCATGCTTTTTATTCAAATCAATCAGTATTTTCATGATTTCCTCGCCGGACTTGCTATCCAGATTGCCAGTCGGCTCATCCGCAAGGATGATACGCGGATGATTCACCAGAGCCCGTACCAACGCGACTCGTTGCTGTTCACCGCCTGATAATAAACTAGGCAAATGATGGGCGCGATCAGCAAGGCCAACCTGGCCTAGCAGTTCAAGAACTCTTTTCTTGTCATCCCTGCCGCGCTTGGCAATAGCAGCTTCAACGTTTTGCGCCGCGGTCAGCGTTGGAATGAGATTAAAATTTTGGAACACGAAGCCTAAGCTCTGTTGGCGCAAATGAGCAAGCTGTCGGTCGCTCTGTTTGGTTATATCCTTTCCGTCGATAATCACCTGTCCAGAGGTAGGCCGATCCAACGCTCCGATCAGCTGAAGGAGCGTGCTCTTCCCTGAACCGGATGGCCCGACAATCGCCCAAAAATCACCCTCGTTTACCGTAAGATCGATACCATCCACCGCATTAATAGTTTTTGATCCCTGCTTGAAACGTTTATACAAATCTTTGATTTCAATAAGTGCCATTTATATCCTTAGAATAATAGTTAATCGTGGGTAAATTAGTTGCGAGTTGCGCGTTAACGGGTTTACGAGATAGTCTTCAGTCTTCAGTTAACAATTTTAATTTTATCCCTCTGTGTTCTCAGTGTTCTCCGTGGTTAAATTTTATTCCAGATTCCGCAGTGCTTCCTGCGGTCGCATGCGCGCTGCCTTGAACGATGCCACCAGACCGGCAAACAATGATCCGACAATTGCCACGAGCGATCCGATCAGCAACGTAACCGTTGAATATGTAACCTGCAACGCCACGGTCGTAGAAACAGCATCGGTAGTCGAATCGCTACTCGCCTCGCGCATACCCGGTC
Organism: bacterium; assembly: GCA_029573015.1. Taxonomy (GTDB): domain Bacteria; phylum Patescibacteriota; class CG2-30-54-11; order CG2-30-54-11; family CG2-30-54-11; genus JAKQHK01. The sequence continues at coordinate 1,805 of JAKQHK010000068.1, read as the reverse complement.
CGCCCATGAAGCGACCGACCATCCCTCCAAGTGAAGAATTCAAAGAAGCGATGCTTGCATCGAGTGTAATACCAGCATGATTGAGTCCATAAATCGCCAGGACAGCAATACCTATACCAATTCCAGCACCCAGGATACCAAGAACAAAATTTTCTAAGACAATCTGACGGATGATTTTAAAATTGCTCCAGCCAAATGCTTTCAAGGTGCCGATCTCACGCACCCTCTTGTTGACTGACAGCACGGTGATCAAGCTGACGATGACGAAAGCAGCGATCAATACGATGATGCTCACCAGCCCGACAAATTCGTTCATAAGACTGGTTACGCTAAGCAGCGAACCGGAAACCTGCTCGGCAGTATCAGCCGAGGAAGTAACCGTTGCGCCGGTAAACAGGCTTTCCAGCGCGGCAGTACTCGCATCAACAGAGGCTGCATCGGTAGATTTTACTAGAATCACATTTACGCGATCAGTTTTACCAGACAACTCCTGAAGTACTGGCAGGGTTACATAGACATCCGCCGTATTGGTATAGAGCTGAGGAGATACAATCCCAACTACCGTAAACGTTGTATCTTTGATCGTCAGGGTACTACCAAGCGTAATCCCCTGTTTCTGTGCGTATGCTTGACTGATGATCGCTTCAGAACTAGAAGGTTCAACGACAGGTTGACTTACAGTATCTGTTGTTGCTGTTGTGCTATCAGCTGTTTCAGCAGCGCTCCCTTCAGTAGATGGAACTGCTGTATCAGTCACATTTGATGTAGCAGTATCGGTATCCGTTTGTTCGGTAGTAGTATTAGATTCTATTACTGTTTTCGATTCATTAGGCGAAGTAACCGCCTGTAAAGACGTAAAATAAGCACCTTCAATGATCTGATCAGGTAGGATCAATCCCATTTCCAAATTTGTGATATCAACCCCGGCGATCGTATAATTCGATGTTTTTATATCTGTTTCCGGAATATCCACATTTTGGGTTATATCCTCCTCAGGCACCGTAAAATCCATCGTGAACTCTCTAGAAAAGGTAGGACGATCCCCGTCTTCCGATCGTACTCCAGGTGGCGGCATTTGCGCCCTCATCTGCTCCATCTCCTCATCAGAGAGCTCCATATCCATGATACGGGTCATGGAATACGTTTGCCCGCCGGTACGAAATGTTGCGGTTATCGTCGGAATCGTCCCCTCCTGATGGGTGACGTTCATGAGCAAACCGGTCGCATGATCAGCCACCAGACTAGTATCCATTTTTTCTGCTTCACTTGCCTCAAAGGTCAGGTTCCCTCCAGCTGCGAACGTGTCCGTACTGAACTGATCACCAGCCTCACCCAGGGAAGCCAGATCAGTAAACACCCGATTATCCGCCATCATATCTTCGCGGGTTGCTTCATCAACGTTTTCCATGTTATCTGCACTTACAGTCCGCGTAACGAGCATGTCAGTACCAACATTGGACAGCGGATTGAGGACTGTTTCCTGGGAAGCCTGCAGACTCTGCGATACAGATACGATCGTAATGATAATAGCGCTGGCAATCGACAGCCCCAAAGCGATCGTTACGGTTTTGCCAAATCGTCGGAGCAGCTCGGCACGCAAGTAGCTCAGATAAAACATGTGCGGTACTTTCTCTAACTGGATGAGTACTAACTGTGACCAACTGTACACAAGAATTATGGAGAATTAATGAAGAATACCAGATGTTTCAGATGTGCCTGCCCTGTCAGATAATGCGGGAGAACCTAAAATGAGGAGCAGGGTATAGGTGTTAGGGGGGTGGCGGGTTTGGACCAGAGGTCCATCC
>JAKQHK010000014.1 GCA_029573015.1 bacterium | reverse complement strand
GATGTCGGGGCTTCAACCGGAGGGTTTACCGACTGCCTCCTGCAGTATGGCGCTGCGAAGGTATACGCCATCGATGTTGGCTACGGCCAGCTCGCATACCGTTTGCGCAATGATGCACGCGTTGTCAATATGGAACGGACCAACGTGCGGGATCTTGTGTCGCTGCCGGAGCCGGTAAAGCTGGTTGTCATTGATGTATCGTTCATCTCATTGCGTCTGGTGCTGCCTGTCGTGCGGTCCTGGCTTGAGCCTGGCTATCCGATTATTGCTTTATTCAAGCCGCAGTTTGAGGCGGGGAAAGCGATCGTGGACGCATGCAAGGGTGTGATAAAAGACAAAAGCATTCACGCAAAGCTGCTGGATGCTTTTGTAGTCTGGTTGCATGAGAACGATTTTACTGTGTACGACCGATGTGATTCACCAATACACGGAGACAAAGGTAATGCAGAATTTTTGTTGTTGATTCATTCTAGTTCATCTATCGTAAAACAGGCGGATTAAGGCCGCCTCCTCCCCCACCACCGCCCCCTCCTGATGTACAGGGCGGACAGGTGGTATCGCTGAAATCACTCGGAAAGCAGCAGCCAGTGCTGAGGAAGTCGAATACGGTCGCCAGGTTTTCCAGATAGGCAGCCCCCTGTTTGACATCATTGAGCGTAGCACAATTCCCGACTTTCCACATGGTAGCTATGGCTATCTCTTCGCCATAGAGCAGACATGAGGATGTTTCCCCTTCATCGACTGGACAGAGTTCATCGCAGAATTGTTGAACCATCTGTTCACATGCTGTATTGGGGTATGCATTTTGGAAAAAGTAATTTTCATGTACAAATGAGCTCAGCTGGTCTTTGAAGAATTCATCGCTGACTAAGTCCATTTCAGCAGAATAATCTCCTTCATAGGTAAGGCCAGAATCGGTGTAGGGACCGATATAGAGCTCGCCGTTTTCAAGATCAGCGAGCACGCCATCAGCATCCATTTTTTTGAGCAGATCGAAGAGAGCGATGATGAATGGTGTATCAGCTTCCAGTGTCATCATGTTTACCCCGAAATCTGCGGTGAGTACAACCACGAAATTGGCAGGTATTGTTATATATTCATAATTATATTCCTCTTCAGTCATCCCCGGTGGGGTTGCTTCATATCGGGTTTTAACATCAGTATTATGTGCTTCGATAAGTGCTATGATATCTCCAGCCCGCCATGCCCCGAATTCTGGATTTGGGATATAACGGTTGGAAGCAACACTTTCTTTAAGCCAAACCGCTGCCATAATGCCGAGATTGCCGTTGCCGCATTCTGCTAGCAGCTGCGACCAGTAGTGCTGGACCTGGTCCTTGCCAGCTGCACCTGCGTAGTAAGCGTTATCTGGGTCAAGCCAGCGGCTGGCGAGATCCTGAACCTTATCCGCTGCCAGACTGCCACCGCTTGATTCACAGTTTGCCCAGTTGTCATAGGCATTGCAGGCAGCGCCGCTGAATATTGGTGTACCATACGCCACCGTTCCTGGAGAGCTGTCAATGCCATAAAATGCGAGGCAGGTATCCGGATTGAAAGGTTCACTTGTTTCTGTGTTCAGGGCATTGGAAAGCAACCCAGCAGTTTCAGCTTCAAGAATTTCTCCACAGGTATCGCCTTCAAAAGATATTTCGAAATAGATATGCTCCGGGACTTCACCGGTATCAGCAAGCTCAATCTGAATCGGGCCTGCTCCCTGGTCAACTGGTCCGAACTTGGCACTGTCAGGGATAGCCTGTCCATGCAGCCGGTAGTATTCATAGTAGTCATTATTCCCAACGGCGATGGATAACGTCATGCCGCTGTGATCAACATTATCATCAGTATCTTCAAGCTGCCAGATGAAACGTTTAGGATAATCTGCCCGGGTGACAATTCTTCCACGGACAGTAAACTGATGTCCATTGCAGGATAACGTATTCTCTGGTTCAAGATCCTGCAACGGAACCTGGTTCCAGACAGATGCCGGGCAGAGCGGTAGTTCGTCATTATCTCCAGCTCCGACTGGTTCGGGCTCTTCCGGATCACCTACTGGATTACTATCTTCTGGTTCTGGTTCATCGGCATAGGCTGTATTGAACATAGCGCCAGCTACGGATTTCTCTATCTCATCACGTACTGCTGCGGGGACATTTTCCACATCCTCGAGTGGCATGAGCAGGGTATTGGGGCTGTCGCCAAAATCGCGGCAGTTTTTATTGTAATAAATTTCATAATGCAGCATCGGACGGTCGGTATTAGGCATGTATTTCCCCTGTTCTTCATCCCAGTAAAAGCCGGTGTGACCGAGCGTGCCTACCTGGTCGCGGTTGGAAACAGCCTTGCTGATGTCAGATCCATCTGGTTTGAAAAAATTGTCAACCGATCCGCCGGTCAGATACGCCAGTACCACTTCGTAGTTAGTCACCTTGACCGCAGCCATATCGAGAAACTGACCGATGCCGTAGTTCGGTAGGGTCAGGTCGGCGTTCCGGAATTGGTTTGATGATACATTTGAAATGCAAATATCCTTGCTGTCCTTGTAATATTGATTTGCGTCCTTATGGGCAGGTTCAACAATAAAATGTTTCGTGGGATCAGGATCAGAAATGTCGGTTATCCGGCAGTATGTTTCGCAGAGGTCATCGGTAATCAAACCGGTGTGGCAGTACTGTTTGTTGATCAGATCTGTTTTGTCTGCACTACTCAAATCACTGCCATCTGCATATACATATTCATATCTGAAGTTATCTGTATCAGCGTTCGAAGCATTTGGTCTGCATGGTGAGGGGTTAACGTCGAGATAGAGAACCGTGGCGTTCACCGCAGCCCAGCGGCTATTACGGATGCGGACAAAGTTACCGTAGCCATGGCAATTGCCGCCAGGGCAGTCAGCAGCTGGTACTTTTGGATCAGCACCGAGATATTCTACCACGCTACCATTGATGGTTGAATACACGGGTATGAAATCTTCTGGAGTATTCATAACAGTCAGGTCAGTTGCATAGGGATCAATCTCAAAGGCATCTGGATTGGAGAGCAAAATTTGACGGTAGGGGTTGTAGTCAGAATAGATACCATGGTCATGATCTTTCCAGTCCAAAAGGATAGTCCGGGTTGCACCGGCTGCATAATTGTCCGGCAACGCCCAGCCATACGTAAGACCGCCAGTAGGCGCACCACCGATAAGATAGGCATCTGGTTGGGGTATCTGCAAGCCGTATTCTTCTGGTATCCTGCGTTCATTGTGCGAACGAGTCTGCGAAGGCAGCTCCATACCGCCAGCTTCGTCGACTGCAAGCTTGTGCGGTGTATGCTCACTTGGATAGCTCCAGTCACCAATATCATCAATACCACCGGTACTCGTAAAGGTGGAATCTGGATTCGGATCCTGTACATAATAATTCAGGGGGATAGGGAGATTGCGTTCGTCGGATGACCGGACTGGTGTGGTCAGGTCGCGTCGTGAGGTTGATGTCAGTTTATCGAGCGTATCGCCTATAGTGTCGAACAGGTCGGCAACATGCAATCCGGGGATAAAGAGTACTGCGGTCATGCCAAGCATCAGGGCAGGAATTACAAAAAGATTTTTTTTGTTCATGGGGTTCCTGAGGATAGATAATCAACCAGCGTTATGGTACCCAAAATGCCCAGTTAACGCAAATTGTATGCTGGTATGCAGGGTTGTTACCTATTGGTTTTTTGCGGTGTGGTGGTTGTCAGGTTGGAATCAATGACGACGGTGGAGCTATCATTAGATGTCTGGGCATCTGCTG
>JAKQHK010000008.1 GCA_029573015.1 bacterium | reverse complement strand
CAGCCTGTACCGAAGCCGGAAGCTGCAGAAGCCTCAGTTTATTTGACACGGTCGGCAGCTTCTTGCCGACGCGCCGAGCTATCTGCTTCAAGGGTAAATTGAACTCAATATGCAATTTTTCATAAGCGCGCGCTTCTTCCAAGGCATTCAAATCATCGCGCTGGATGTTCTCTATCAGGGCTAATTCCAGATGCTCCTGGGCAGACTTCTCTCGGATGATTGCCGGGATGCGGGATAGACCTGCCTCTCGGCTGGCACGCAAGCGCCGATGCCCGGCGATCAGCTGATAGCCTGTTCCGTCCTGGCTCACGATGATCGGCTGGATTACCCCGTGTTCGCGGATGGATTCCGTCAGGTCAATCAGACTGGCAGCATCCATTTCCTGCCGCGGCTGGTAGGGATTATCGCTGATCGACTGCACGTCAATTTCCGTGACGCGTTCTCCAGTAGCCATATTGGCCTGCGGGACGAGTGCCCCTAAACCCTTTCCGAGACGATGTGTTTTAATCATGCTTCTGCTCCTCTGCCTGTACGAGTCAGGCGCATTATACCAAAAAAAACAACAAGTGCTTACCGCCGGGCGTCCTGATTGTACTCCATGCTATCGATCGTCCACTGTTTCTTCATGCCGAACAACTTCTTTATCTCACCAACCAGATAAAGAGAACCGCAGACGATCAGGGTGGTTTCATCGGTACACCGCTGTTCAGCCAGCCGCAGTGCCTGCTCCGGTGATGCTGCTTCCAGTCCCCTGCCTGCAAGAACAACCAGCTCCGCAGGATTATGACTGGAGACATCCGCGTGAATACGAGTAAAAATAAAGTCAGCAACGCAGGGATTAAGCACGGCAAGCATTTTACTCACATCCTTGTCAGACTTGGCAGCAAATATGGCAACGATATGCTCAAGCTCACCATGCTCGCGAAAATATTGTATTGTTTCCACCAGCGTCCGCATACCATCAGCGTTGTGTGATCCGTCAATAACTACCCGTTCAGCCTGCAGATGCGGAAACGCTTTCCGAATTATGACTGGCGCAATCGTCTCAAATCTGCCTGGCCAGTCAGTAGCCTGCAAGCCGGAACGCATCTGTTCATCAGTTATGCAGATATCACCGTTCTCCCGCATCAGGTCTACCATGCCTAGCGCGCAGGCAGCGTTTTCTGTCTGATATAAACCAACGAGCAGTTGTACGCAGTCAGCGATTTGCAGGACTTGGCCATTTGCTGCTATGCGTTCATAGGTTAACCGCATGCCAGACCAATCGGTCGATATCATCTCCGTATGTATTTCCCTTCCCACCAGCCAATAAGGTAGGTTGCATCGCTCTGCCCGTTCGGTCACAACTTTCAGCGCCGGTGAAGTGCAGGCTGTCACCAAACGTGTTTTGCTCCCGGTAGTTTCTTCCTTCGGCAGGTGGATGATGCCTGCTTTTGCCTGAGCAATGAGCTCGATGGTACTGCCAAGCTCGGCAGTATGTTCCAAAGTCACATTGGTAATGATCTTGTATTCCCAGTCGCGGACATTGGTCGCGTCAAACTCCCCGCCCATGCCCACTTCAACGACAAGCCAATCAACGTTCTGCTCGGCAAAATAGACGAAAGCGATGGCGGTAACGATCTCAAACCAGGTCGGCGGTTCGGGTAATTCTATCTGATGCGTATCCAGAATCAACTTGATGCGTGCCAGAATTGTATAAAATTCCTCCTCAGGCATCAGTTGATATGCGCCGCTGCCGGTACGGATGCGGTAGCGTTCGGTATAGCTCACCAGGTGGGGCGAGGTATACAGCCCGACCGAGTAACCAGCTTCGGACAGCATGGCTTGCAGCATGGCACAAGTCGATCCCTTGCCATTGGTGCCGCCGACATGGATACCTTTGAGCTTCTCCTGCGGATTGCCGAGCTGAGCAAGTAGCCAGAGAATGCGATCCAAAGTCAAAACGGCTTCGAAACGCGGTAATGACTGAAGGTAGGTGATGTATTTTTTCAAATCCGCATCAATCTCAGGCATTGTCAGATAATAATAATAATAATAGACTATAAATGGCTAACAGAATGATATGTTTATATTCATAAGGAGTGAGAAAATGGAACAAGACCCTGCTGGAACAGATAATATGGTATGGGAATCAGTATCATGGGATGCGCTTGTAGATCAAATAAAGGATGCTATATCAAAAGGAAAAAAAGAGATAAATATATGAC
>JAKQHK010000001.1 GCA_029573015.1 bacterium | reverse complement strand
GACACATCCCGTTCTTGGGATAGAGGGGATGCTCCCTGTGCCCGGAAACATTAGCAATCTCCATGGTATAGCAACCACTGGAGTAAGTACTTGAACCGGTTAAATCAATACGGTACCGCTGTGATAATTCAGCAAGGAGTTTGGCAAGACTCGTGCGGGCGGCAGCGGTAAGATTTTTATCAGAATACGTCCCTATCATTGATATACCGATAGTTCCTTTATTTACCCCATAGGCATGTCCGCCTTCTACTCCTTCGCCACCATAGCGGCCTTCGAAAATATTACCAAGCGGATCAATCAAATAAGTATACCCGATATCTCCCCAGCCCCGTGTCTGGGAGTGATATTTGCAGACAGAATTAACGTAATTCTTGGACTCCTGCAGTGTCTTGACTGAATCACCCCCTACCGTATGATGGATAACGATAGCGTCCACCTGATAATAGGCAGGCTGCCAGTTCATGGGACAATCATTCTCCCACTCGCTCCGCGGGATGATCAGCCCGGGATTCACCAACGCGTATGCCCTGTTGTCCGGTTCAGCGGTGATTGCCGGATGAAATGCGCTGAAAGCAAACGTCCCGATGGTTACCGGCTCAAAAGTCCCGGCCGGGATCACCAGTTTGTATACAAGTCGATCTGTCGGCTCAAGCGATGCCAGCTCATAGCTGATCCCTGCCGGCTCAGTCACAGAGTCAGGCCGGTGCTCGCTATCTTCCTCGTGCAGTTCGATCCATTCACCAGATGCCGTCTGGTAATACACCTGTGCAACTGACTCGGTAGCAGCAGGGAGCGAACGAGTTAGACCCAAAGCGATCGCCTCCCGATACAAACTTTGTTCAAAAATCAGTTCGCCTGGCTGGCTTGCATCGATAAGCTGTACCCCCCCAGCCTCTGTTGTTAGGTTAACGAGTATTGCGCCAGTCGAACCGTCAATAGTCCAGGAGGTAATAGTGCTCGGAATATCAGTCTGTTTCTGCCAGAAACTACCCAGCATCGAAATACACAAAAGGCTTATAAGCATGCTTATAAGCCGTATACCTTTGAATCGTTCTGACCATTTTTTTTGTTTTTGCGCGTGCATCATGATTTCTACATACTGCAAAAAACTACTCTTTGGCAGCTGCTTCCTCCTCCTTCTTCTTCTCTCCGATCACTTCCGGCTGCGTACCCTCGGCTGCTACTGCTTCTTCTTCCTTTTCTTCCGTGATCGGGAGAATCTTGACCACGAGTTCGTTCCCATCAGTGAGTACGTGTACCTTGTCCGAAAGTTTCAAATCTTTCACGGTTAATCCCTGCTCGACTTCGGTAAGGACTGAAACATCTACCTCTATGACTGACGGAATATCCTGCGGCAGGCATTCGACTTCGATTTCCTGGAGATTATGGAACAGGGTGCCGCCCAGCTTGAGCGCGGGCGCCGTGCCAACCAGTTCGACCGGAACGTCAGCTTTCAGTTTTTCAGTCAATTTCACATGATAAAATTCAACATGCTTGATCCGACCGGTGAGCGGGTCTTTCTGGTATTGATGGATCAAAACCGGATATTTTTTATCTTTGCCGATCTGTAGGTCCACGAGAGTCGTCTGACCAGCCTTGGTAAATACAGGTAAAAAATCGGCTTCCACGAGCTGCAGCGACTGAGAGGGAAACGCATGCCCATAGACGGTAGCAGGCAATATGCCCTGCTGCAGGAGCTGGTGCGGTTTGCAGGACGTATCCCGTTCAGCAGCATGTAATGTATAATCAGCCATAAAACTCCTTTGCGTGATTAATTCTGACTGGGTCATTTTACCATAGCCCTAGCGACAACTCAAGACAAGACGACCCAAACAAAACCTGCTATACTGATCACCGCTTGTCTCTTAACTCGTCATTACCGGAACGAATCCCATGTGGCTCTCCTTTCTGGGTTTGTTTGTATTTGCTTTTACAGCCTCCCTGTTTCTCACCCCGTTTATCGGCATCCTCGCCAACAAGCTGCGCATCGTCGATGTGCCCGGCGGTCGGCACCTCCACGACCGGGTCGTGCCCAAACTCGGAGGTGTGGCAATTTTCCTAAGTTTTATCCTGGTTGTGCTCGTTACCCATCGTCCGACCCTGACCGAATGGACGGTGCTGGGAGTCGGTTTGATCTTCCTCCTCATTGGGGTACTTGACGATGCCTACCGGATTACCCCCTGGTCAAAACTCCTCGGTCAACTGGCGGCTGCCATCGTCCTGGTCATGGGTGGTCTGGAAATTACCACCGTCGCCAACCCTTTTACAGGCTCAACCATCCCTCCACTCGTTTCTTTAGGGACATTTTCTGCATTAATCACCGTACTCTGGATCGTCGGCCTGGCTAACACGGTTAATCTTAGCGACGGCGTCGACGGTCTGGTAAGCGGGGTAACCTGCATCAGCGCCATTATCCTTGCCCTGCTCAGTATCAAAACAGATAATTATCCGGCTGCTCAGATGGCGGTCATCTTCACCGGTGCCGTTGCTGCTTTTCTCGTCTATAATTTTCATCCTGCTAAAATTTTCCTCGGCGACAGTGGTACCATGTTTATCGGCTATTTCCTCGCAGCGCTCGGTTTCCTCGGGGGAGCCAAGCTCGCCACTGCCCTGCTTGTTCTCGGAGTTCCGATCCTGGACGGTGGTTTTACTATTGTCTACCGCCTGCTGAACGGTAAACCTGTGTATATCGGAGACCGCAACCATCTGCATTTTCGTCTGCTCAAACAGGGTTTGAGTCCGGTGCAGGTGTGCTTCATTTTTTATGGGCTTAGCTGTTTTTTCGGAGTTCTCGCGCTGTTTATATCAGGAAGACAGAAACTCTGGGCGCTTGGTCTCCTGTTTGTCATATTTTTGATCGGCTGGATCAGCCTCTATTATCTGGACAGACGACGCAAATAGTCATCAAAAAACCCGGAGTCAGGCTCCGGGTTTTTTGATGACTTCCTCATCCATCATCTTGCTGATCTTGCTGATGATTTCCTCCGGCGTTGCCGGGGAAGCTGCCGGTTTCTGCAGGAGATATTCCCTGAGCTTACCGATCACCATCTGCTGCGCAGATGCCAAATCGGTTTCCTGCAAACGGAATCCGGCTGCCGGACGGTGCCCTCCGCCCCCGAAAAGCCCAGCGATTTCCGAAGCATTGTAGCCCTCGGTCACGCGTATACTTCCACGGACAACTGCGGCAGGATATTCATAAAGAAGTAAAGCTATTTTCGCTTCCGGGACGCTGGCAATCAAGTCATTGAGAGCGGTTTCTGCCTGCTCTTCGCCTGCGCTGCACTCCTCAAAGTCTTTCTGGCTGACAACCGCCCAGACAATTTGTTCCTTCTGTTCGTACTGCAGACTGGAGAGAATGCGTCCCCACAATTTCAGGGTGTTGACCGATTTTGTCCGATAGACATGGTCAACCACCTGCTGAAGTCTGCCACCAAGCTCCATGAGTTTGCCTGCAGCCGAGAACGAACCTGCAGTCGTGGAGGCATGCTGAAAACTACCCGTATCAGTTATTACCGCGGTCAGCAGGGCTGTCGCCATATCAGGATCAATATCCACACCCATCTGTTCGAGGAGCTTCAATACAATTTCTCCGGTCGCGGGAGCATGCTCATCAACAAGATTACTCGTGCCATACCTGCTGTTTGATGCATGATGATCGATATTCAACACCGGCACACTGCGGAAAAAATCCTCATTTTCCGTATATACCGTACCAAGCATGAGCAGGTCTGGCGTATCCAGGGTAATCACCAGGTCAACATTCGGCTTGCCATAGGAAGGGATAACATCGTCAAAGGCAAAACGGCCCGAAGCCGGGGTAACCACGAGATTGAGGACATTATCCGCCAGATTGTAGCTCACTTTATCAACAACCGTGTCCTGGCAGTTGACCTTGATAATCAGGTCAATCGTGTCAAACTGATTGGTAATTGCTTTGCTCTGTTCGAGAAAGCGATATTTATCCGGTACTTCATCCGCACACATGGCTGAAACGTTCTTCCCCATATGCTGGAGCGCCATCGATAAAGCAATCGTGCTGCCGATAGCATCTCCGTCAGGATTGATATGGCTGACAAGAAGGATGCGTTTTTGTTCCCGTATCTGTTCTATGATTTTCTGGTACTCAT
>JAKQHK010000121.1 GCA_029573015.1 bacterium | reverse complement strand
ATAATCAGATTTCGATTGACATAACGGTGAGCAATCATTCAACACCGGTAGTAGGTTAGCGATGGCGACGCAATAACCGGGAAAAGTATATACCTAATCACTATTGAGAAACAATGCCAATCAGCTAATCTCACTGCCCTGCCTTGACAGCGTCAGGTTTATTTTCTATAGTGTCTTTGTATTACATTTTATTAAAAAAGTAATACGTTTACCAACCCACATGACCAACCCGTCAACTCGTAATAATTTACTGATCAATAGGTAATACAAATGCACATTCCCGACGGTTTTCTCAATAATCCGGTATCCTTCGGAGCCGGACTCGGCGCACTGGGCGCTCTGGCGCACAGCCTGAAAAAAGTCGCCCAGGAGCTCAAACTGAAAGTCGCCGTTCTCCAGCATAAACTGGCCGGCAACACCGGCTCCCAACTCGTAGGTGGTAAAAGCTTTGGTCTGAGCTTCGCCAATCGCAAAGTCGAACAGATGGCCTCGCTCGCTGCCCTGATCTTTGCCCTGCAGATGATTAATTTCCCAGTCCTGAATGGCACCTCCGGACACTTCATCGGCGCGGCTCTTGCTACTGCAGTCGTCGGTCCCTGGGCAGCCATACTCGTACTGTCTCTCGTAGTTACGCTTCAAGCGGTCGTTTTCGCTGACGGCGGTCTGATCGTCCTCGGAGCCAATATGCTGAATATAGCAGTTTTCCCCAGCCTGCTGGCAATGCTCGTCATCACCCTCGCAAAACGACTAACCGACAGTCCTCTCCGCAAGATTGTCAGTTTAACGGTGGCGGCCTGGATATCTGTAATGCTTGCCGCTACGGCCTGCTCGTTTGAACTGGCACTATCGGGAACCATTGCGCTTGGCGACGTTCTAACTGCTATGCTTGGTGTGCATGCGCTTATCGGTATCGGAGAAGCACTGATCACCCTCGCCTTTTTCCAGCTGTTCTTCTCCCGCCAGTCAACCTATCTGCAACCGGAGGAAAGCCAACATGCATAACAGAAAACTGCTCATGCTCCTCGCTGTCTGCCTGGGGATCGCCGGTTTCCTCTCCCTCTACGCCTCCTCATTTCCTGACGGACTCGAATACGTCGCCGAGGAAAAAGGATTCCTTGAACGAGCTACTGAACCGCTCCTGTCCATCATCCCAGACTACTCATTTGCCGGCATAGCCAATGAAACCCTGGCCGCCTCTCTAGCGGGTGTCGTAGGAGTCGGGCTTGCCTTTGGAAGCATGTTCCTGTTCGGAAAAATACTGGTAAATCGCTCCACACCAACAGAGTAGCAGCGCTCAGTAAACTATGAATTAATAAACCTCCGTTGTAACAAACGGAGGTTTTTGCTTTTATACAGCGATTTGCTACAATCCGCTTGATCCACAGTGTCTACTTTTTTTCGTACAGAAATCAGTTCATGCCAACCACACAGGAAATAGCCTCGCTCTATGACGCGCACATGCGGCAACTCTACCGTTTTTTCTACAGCCGCGTTCTATCCCGCGACCAGGCAGAAGATCTGACGAGTGAAACATTTCTCGTATTCGTTCGCCACTGCCGGGAGGACCGTGCCATTGTTGACCCGGTCAAATACCTGTACGGGATTGCCAAGCATGTATTTCTCAAACATCTCCAGCATAAATATGCAGAGCCTGTCTCTCTCGAGGAAGTCGGTGAACAATTTGCCAAAACCGTAGAGGACGAGCTCGACCAGGCTGAAACACAAACGCTTGAGGAACGCCTGCTTCCCTACCTGCGGCAACTTCCCGAAAAACAACGAGTTGTCCTTACAGCCCGGTTGATTGATAAAAAAACGCCGGCAGAAATTGCTACCCTGCTGGGAAAAGATGTCAACTACGTACGGGTCACGCAGAAACGGGCGACAAAGGCTATCAAGGCATTGATCCACTGTACCCCCCTGGGAACTAATTAGTAGAAAAAGGTGAAATTATGAAGAAAGTACAACCAGATGAAATCGATGAGCTTACCCAAGCCCTCTCCCAGGAAGCATCCGAACCGGACGAAGCCTTCCGGCTACGGCTGAGAAAGGAGGTACTCCGCCAGTCTGAACAGAAAAAAAACGCCCATTCTCCTATCCATTACTTATTAGTATCAATACAAAAAATGTTTAACTTCCGCTCTCTCAATCCCAAAGCGCGCATTGCCGTCCCGCTTGCGACAGCCCTCATCCTCGTCATCGCCGTGCTGCCAGCGGTATCCATCCTCTCCCGGAACCTGCGCTCCAAAACCAATACGGCTCTCTCTGATAGCGATCGTGCTACTATCCTGAATGCTCTCTTCAACAGGACCAACACCCTCTCCCAGGCCTATGCCAATCAAGGCGGCAATCAGCTGGCAGGCGATGCCAAAGTTGCCGCTACCGCAGAAGCAACATCCATGATGATGCCCTGGATCCCCTTCCAGAATCCGGAAAACAATTATTTATATTCAAAGAGCACCTATCTCCCCGGCCCCAAGCTGAATGAATGCCCTGCCATGGGGAGTGATGTCCAGAGTACCTACGAAACCTACTACTATCAGACTGATAACGGCGCCTATGTCGTCTCCATCTCCTATGATGCAGATGGCGATCTGGATTCTTATTCCCTAACACTACCGGATGGCACATATTACATGTATCGTGGCGGCGATTTTGCCGTACGCGTGCTACCCGGCCAGACGCCCATGCTCTATGCCGCAGAAAAAATGGCAGTTGCTGCCGAAGAAATATCCTCTGATGCTGTTGTTGATGAAACTGGTACAAGCGTCTCCGAGCCTGCTGAAGGAGAACCGGTGCAGGAAATCTTACCGGTCAGCAGCCCGCTGAGTGAACCCCTGACCGAAGAACCTGCAGCTCCTGATGAACCTTTGCCAGAGGAACCATCAATCGAAGAACCGCTACCGACCGATGATCCTGTAGCCGAGCCTGACATTCCTGCCATGTTCGAAGGTGCAGATGTCAAGGAAATAGTCCGAGATGGCGTTACTTACTACGAAGTAACCTGGAGCTATGATACTGTCTGCAGCTACAACGAAAAGCCTGAGTACCTGGCCAGAGATGCAGTCGTCTCCAATGTTCCGGATGATGACACCGGAGAGCTCGACACCAAAACTTTCTACAGCACCAGTATTATGAAAGCCGAAACACTTGAGCTGGTGGAACAAAAAAACTACATAAACAGCGTTGCTGACGAAAACCTGCTTTCTACTTCCCTCTATGAACAGACAGAAAGCAAAGTGGCTTTCGCTGATGTACAGGCAGAATTCAGCTTCACCTATAACGTTCCGGTCAGAGACATTAATCCTGACGACTATGTCTTTGATCCCGTTTCCTCGGCTGATGACCGGCAGCTCTCCATTCAAACCCTGACAGACTTCCTTGCAGATAACGGAATTCCTCTTCTCATGCCCGAGGACGCTGCTCTGGTGATAAATTCTATCTACTTCATGCAAGCCCAGCCTGAGATGAAGGACTGGTATTCAGAAACCATCACTGACCGGAGCTTTTTCCCGGCAGGTACCAAGGGTGAAGAACGCTGGACCGTAGAAAATGAATCATTCAACGGGATATTCGGACTGGATCCGGAACTGGATATTAACCTCGGATCTCTCTATTTCCAGATTGAACCAGCCAATCCCGACTACTATACCTATTACAGTATCGAGGTGTTCAAGCCCGAAGCAACCTATGAACAGATCAATAACTACTTTGGTTTAGAGTCAGCAGATGCACTGACTGATGTACAGATACGCATTAACGGTGAACTGATCAATGCCAAACTGTATACCGAGGAACGGGATCCGTTTGGCATGGTATACCCGTATGATGGCGCTATGGACGGCGATGCTGTTGTGTACGAAACACGCAGCGATCCGGCAGCCGGTGAAGGTGATATCAGCACCCTGCCTGCCCCGGATGAAATGCCGCCTGCAGTCGACAGCGAACCATATCCGCTTATCCTGAAACGTATCATGTTCGACTACCAGGGATATCACTATGTAATTACAACAGAAGTAGACAGATCTGTCGCAGACACGGTTGTTACCAAGCCACTTACTGTCCTGCAGGCACCGGAAGATACTGCCGTCATCACCCAGATTATTAACGCGATGTATGACCGCCAGAAAACAGAAGCAGAAAAAAACTATGCCGAGCCTTTGGCATTATAATCAGCTGCTCATACGCATGTGAAAAAAGAGCAGGTTTCCTACCTGCTCTTTTTTTGTATGGCTTTTTTATCATGCTTAACGGAGCACTGCCAGCACGATAAAAGCAAGTAAATTCATAAGATATAAAGGAGTAACTACTTTACGCTTTTCCTGCCAGTCGGTATTGTGAATCTCCGGGCTTTTGAACTTGCCCGGGACCCGCCCCCGGATATACTTTTTATAACTTTCGCTCAGGACCCGTTCCGCACCACCGATGGCAAGGAGAAAGAACTTGCTCGCCAAATCAGAAAATAATGCCTGGATACCTAGTGCGCTCACGACAGTCAGCACCGGGGTCCGGAAAAACTTAACCGGTTCGATCCCTTCATAGGGAGCATCCTTGGCCATGCCGCCGAGCGCGCTTACGATGCCGAAGACCATCACCAGCACCGTCGGCTGTATCTGCGGATCCCAGAACAGAACCATGCTCCAGATGCAGAAAAGAAGTATCAGACCAATACCACGACGTAACACAAGGGGTATACGCAGATTAAGGTCAGACGGAATCAGGTACTTTTCCTGTGCTTCCTGCCGTAGGAACGCTTTATATATCTCGGTGGTAATCCGCTCCAGCGCGAGCACACTGAGCGCCACCACAAGCAGCGGCAGACCGGGATCGACGATATACAGAAGTATGCTGTAGCCGAGACCAAACCCCAGGCTGCGCAGGACTTTCCAGAGGGCGAACGGCTCCTTGAGCAAATCGCCGTAAATGCCCCACAGAACGCTGTTAAGCGCTCCGCAGCTGCCTGCGATCAGATATAAAATGAACATTAGTATCCTCTTTTATTCTCGTCTTAGTATAACATACCAGCGAAAGTCTTGCCTATAGGCTATGATTTTGGTACAGTACCAACCGTTCCTCAGAATGGTGGTACAATTTTTCTACGGGCGGCTAGGTTTAGTGAATCACCGTGACCACGAAGTGGAAACGGATGATGAAGTTATCCAGCGAGCGTTAGCGAGCTGGACCGTTGCCTGATTAGTACCTTATAAATATGTAATTGATCGTGGGCGGCTAGCTTAATGAGTTCCCACGAGCCAAAAGCGAGTGGTTGAACGAATTATCCTCCGAAGCCCCGTCATTAGACGGGACGAAGGAGGGCAGTTGTCCAAATTGCTCATTTACTTTTTCTACGGGCGGCTAGCTCAGTTGGTTAGAGCGTCTGCTTGACGTGCAGAAGGTCACAGGTTCGACTCCTGTGCCGCCCACCATGTAGTATGTTAGCATCTCGCATCCTGCGTGGGCTGTTTACTTTAAGTTCACAAGTGGTTCGCCCCGTCATCCGACGGGGCGTCCGGTCGAATGACCGGACGACTCCTGTGCCGCCCACCAGATTTGTTAGTGAATCGACTAACAGTCGATGAACTTAAGAATTGGTGTCCAATATTTCGGGTAAACGAAATATCGGACATACCCACACAAACCGTATAAATACCACCGCATACCATCATTGTATAATCTCAAACAATAGATATCCCTAACATCCCAAATAAATCGGGATGTTTTTTTGAAATATTTCACCCCGTCAAGCGTTTTTATAGATGACCGGTCGATGATCATCACAAAACAAAATAATTCTTCTACAGGTGTTCTATGACAGAAACCCAACAACAGGAGCAGGAACTGGTGGAACGGGCTAAAGCAGACAAAACTGCATTTGCCGAGCTTTACGAACAGTATTACGACAAGCTCTTTCACTTTTTCTACTACCGCACCGGAGATGAGGAAACGAGCTACGACCTCACCTCGCAAACCTTTGAAAAGCTCATCAAGAGCATCCGCACCTTTACCTGGAAAAAACAAGTGCCCTTTTCCGCCTGGCTGTTCAGGATGGCACGCAACCTGCTGATCGACCATATCCGCCGATCAAAATTGCGCGACTACGTTCCTCTCGAGGAAATCGAAAGCACCCATGCGCAAACCGGCTCGGATCCCAAAGCCCAGGCAGAACAAAATCTGGAGCTTGCCCGGGTGAAACAGGGGCTTAACCGGCTCAAACCGAAATACCGCCAGGTGCTCTACCACAAATTCTTTGACGAATTGTCCAACCATGAAATTGCTGCCCTGCTCGGCCGGAAAAAAGAACAGATTGCCCTAGAAATTTTCCGCGGTCTCAAACAGCTCCGGCAAATTATCGCTGCCCAGGAAGGAGGTGTCGCATGAACACTTCAGATATGATCAATACCATGCCCGAACTCATCGAATTAAGTAATCAGCTTAAAATGCTCAAACAACAGACACTACCGCGCGTCAACCAAACGCGCAAACAGGATCTGAAAATGAAACTGCTCGCCGAGTATGAAACACAACCAGCGACCAAACCGCAAGTATCAACGCGACCGGTATTCTCCTGGTTTACTCCTGCCAGGCTAGCGTACGGTTTTGCCGGCGCCTGCCTCATCGCCCTCATCGCTGGGACTGCTTGGCTGACCCTCCAAAACCGGGGCAGCGATGATCTAATTGAAAGTCCCGCCACCCGCCTGCCAGCTGCCATCGCTTCAGTCGAATCAGTCGCCGGCTCCGTTACCAAGGAAAACCTTGGCGCAGACAGCTGGGAAGAAGTTACTGCCGACACAACGTTCACCGAGGGAGACAAAATTAAAACAGGTGCGGACAGTGAGATCACTATCATCCTCCCTGGTGACAGCGAAATCCGCCTGGCTGCAAATACGGAAATCGAATTGCGCAGCTTGAACGAACCAACCGCAGACCAGGGTGCAACCATCAAAATCGAACAGGATAATGGTGTCGCCTACCATCGCGTTGTAGCCAGCGACGATCTGAAAGCAAACTATCAGGTGAAAACCAATCTGATCACTATCCAGGCTATGGGCACCGCATTCAACACGAGCGTCGATAGCCAGTCTCAAACCACTACTGTGCTTGCCCTGCAGCATAACCTGAAGATTACGAAAAACGGTGATTCCCTTGATGTGGAAGAGGGCTCACAGCTGAAAGTCGACGAAGAGACAAAAAAACTTGCTGCTGAACAACTTGAGAAGCAAGACCTAAACAATGACTGGCTGCAAAAAAATCGAGCTGCTGACGAAGCCAAAGGCTACGAGCTCGGCCAGCTGGAAGACATCACTCCACCGGTAATCACGGTTAACGAACCAGCCAATGCTTCAACAGTCAACACTGACAAGGTAACCGTCAAAGGCACAACAGAAACAGACGCCCGGCTCTGGATCAATGACGAGGAAATCACTCTCAGCGAAAATGGCAGTTTCAGCAAGGAAGTATCGTTAAACGAAGGTGAAAACAGTATCAACCTCAAAGCCAAGGATCCGGCTGGTAACGTCGCCACCCAGACTCTAACGATTACCTACACCAAGCCAGCTCCGGAACCAACCCCGACTCCGTCCCCGGAACCCCAGCCCTCCATCTCGCTCACTCTCACCGGCAGTGGCACGACCGATGGCAAGGCCAACCTGAGCTGGAGCTTAAGCGGCTCGGATGCGCCCAAAGGCTTCAAGCTCGCCATGGGCAAGGAAGTTAATCCGAGCTACCCGGGCAATTCCGCCAAATACCTCGACTCCGGCGCCCGCAGCTTCACCTGGACCGGCCTCGAAGCTGGCGTCTACCACTTCCGGGTCTGCATTTATAACGGTGAAGGCTGCAGCCACTACAGCAACGATGCTTCCATTCAGGTGCTTGGCAGCGCACCGAAAGAGGAACCCAAGGAAGAACCAAAAGAGGAATCAGTTTCCAGTATCACCTTAAAAACTATCGGCGCTGGAAAAATCAGTTGGACTGTCGACGGCTACTCCAAAAATGGATTCAAAGTAGTCTGGTCAAAAACAGCCAGCCCAACATATCCCTGCCGCGAAACAGACAGGTATTACTACACTTCTGATCCCAACGCTACTTCCTATACCATAACCGAAGCATTTGATGGTCCCGGTACCTACTACGTCCGAACCTGCGAGTATCTTGGCGGTGCCTGTGGCGTATACTCTAATCAGATCGAAATTACGCTCTAGCAACTCTGTAAAAATAACAAGCAAAGAGGCAGGTGCCGTACGGCACCTGCCTCTTCTGTTATAGCAAGTATATCACGCCTTCGTGATCTTCGCCTGCCCGCCGCAGTGTAAACAAAGGCGTTTGGTTTAAGTTTTTAGAGCTCACTGCTCATCGCTGACCGCTCACAGTTAGTTGCTAAAAGCGTTGTTTATTCAGCGTACAGCCTCTCGCCTAAAGCCTACAGCCATAAGTCATTCCCACTGCACGGTCGCAGGCGGCTTGTTGGTGATGTCGTAAAAAACCAGATCTATACCCTCAAGCGCCGCAATCTTTTCCACCATCTCGCGGACGACTTCCAGCGGCAACTTGGCAAACTCGACTGTCATCACATTTTCCGAGTATAAAGGTCTTAAAACGATTGATTGACTAGAAACATTTTGAATCAAACTCAGTGCACTCTGTGTACTCTGTGGTTTTGTATTTCGCAAGCCAACCGGTAGCATCACCACCGGAAATTCATACAGCTCCCGCACCAGTCCATGCGCGCGCAATACATCATTGGCTATGGCATCTGCCTCCCGGTGTAGATCGAGACGCACCCTAGTCAGAGTCGATGGTTCAACCCGCAAGCTTTCCGCAGCGACCCGGGAAGGTTCAAGCAGCCAGACTGCCCGGTTGATCTCAGGAATGCTGTTCGTTATCGTGGTTGCCAGATCCTCAAGCGTTTTCCAGTCCGCATCTCCCTGCAGCGCTACCGCATGCGAGTAGGTCCGCTCATCCCCCTGGACCCCGACACTGCGCACTGGCAGGATGAAAAAATCCAATCCCGCCGGCGTAATTATCGCTGCAAGACGTTTCTCCACATCGTTCCGGTTCTCCGGGTACGAAGCTTCCAAAGCGCAAAGTTGCTGCACCGCTAACCCCGGTCCTGGAAAGGTATGCCGCCAGACGAGCTCCTCAGGTAAACCGAGCTCAACGCCTACGCGGCGGACTTCGTCTTTGTACAGGTCTGCCACTGGCTCGATCACGAGTCCCTGCTCGATCATAGCTTGAATTTCAGGAATGCGGTTATGATGCGTCTTGATCTTGTCAGCAAACTTGGTACCGCCGCTCTCGATCGTATCAGGATAGAGTGTTCCCTGACCGAGCAACCATTCGTCCGCATTAAACGCCAGTTTAGCAAATTCCTCACGCTGTACCTCGAGGAATAGTTTACCGATGATATTTCGCTTCTCCTCAGGACTGGTGATGCCTGCCAAGGCAGCCAGGAAACGCTCGCTCGCATCCACAACATGGAAATTATCCAGATCAATGGCTTGAAGTGCTTCCTGCACTTTTTTGCTCTCATCCTTGCGCATCAAACCAGTATCGACATGCAATCCGTATACCCGCTCCTTACCGAGTGCTTTGTTCAGCAGGACAAAACAGACGGTCGAGTCAACTCCGCCGGAAACGAGCAGAAATACTTTCTTATCCCCGGCTTCTGTCTGGATTTTTTCAATCAGCAAAGGGATATAGCTGTCAATCTGCCATTCGCGCTTCACACCGCTGAGCGTGATGAAGTTATCCAGAATCTGCTGTCCTCTGGGAGTATGGGTAACTTCAATGTGAAACTGTATCCCGTACATGTTTTTTTCAGTATTCTCCATCACCGCGATCGGACAGTCCTCGGTGCTGCCGACAACGGCAAATCCTGCCGGAGCCTGCGTTACGGTAACAAAATGCGACATCCAGACTGTTTCCTCGGCATCCAACCCGGCTAACAGCACACTGGCATCCGCTACCCTACGCAAGGTAGCCTTGCCGTACTCGCGGGTCTTGCCTTTGGCTGCCGCACCGCCGAGGTGGTACGCGAGCAGCTGATGTCCGTAGCACAAACCCAGCATAGGCAGTCCCAATGAAAAAATCGCCGTATCCGGCTGAGGAGCTCCCGGAGCAGTTACGTCTGCCGGCCCGCCTGACAGAATAACAGCTTTAACGTGCTGCAAGTCAGCAGCGCGTACATCTCCAGGAAAGATGATGGAATGCACCCCGAGATCACGGACCTTCTTGGCGATCAGATGCGCGTACTGCCCCCCGAAGTCTAGGATGGCTATGGTGTCTGGCTGATGATTGGACATGGCTCTCTTACTATAATCATAAGATATCATACGGTCTGCATGAGACGGAACGCTTCGGCATCCATAGTTAGCAACGCCGTATAATAGCGGTCATTATCTGCGACGTAAACCTCCTGCTGGGCGTAAAGCCCTGCGAGCATTTCCCGCAAGCGCAATAACTCCCGTGTATTCCAACCTACTAGGTGAACGGCTACTGTCAAGTCGATTAACTCAAACGCCCGTTCGTAACATTCCTTAACCTCCTGCGCTTGTTTTTTTTCTATCCAGCCACGCGCCCGGTACAGCTCATTGGCGATCATCAATATCTGTTTTGTTCGGGAGAAAATGCTCCATTTCTCCGTGTCCAGACCGGCATGTCTATGCAATGTATACATTTATTCCAGATCCCATACTATTAGTTCATGAATAATATCCTGAATCAATTGGCGGATGAGCATATCCTGTACTTCCATGCCCATATTCTGCTGGGATGGTCTGATGTTAATTAGTGAAGTGTACTCGATCCGGTCATCGCCGCGCTGGAATGGGTGGATGTTCGCCCCCCAGACATCCTCCTGTTTTGACCCGTCCTCCAGCAGCCGCTGTTCCTCGTCTGCATGTAATTGCGCATCAATAGCCAGTACACGCCGATTGACGTCAACGACAATTTTTATCATGGAACCGAGATCAACCTCACGCTCCTCCCATATCTTCTTCAGGGATGCAGGTTCACGAATTATATACATTAAATCTCCTTGGTTATAGGTCTATGATAATTTCTGCCCGCCCCTACGTCAACTTGACATTTCACTGCCCGGTGCTAGAGTACATGATAATAGTCTAGTCTACCTCCTACGCCCTTCCCCCTTCCCCCTATTTCCCCAGGAGTTCCCATGGATACCGAAGAACAGGAATTTTCTAATCTGCGACCAAAAGGAAAACCGCTTACCGAGCTGCATCTGCACGCCGGCGCCGGCCTGCCCACCTCCACCATGTGGTCCATCGCCCATGATCAGGGTATCAGGTTACCTTTTAAAAACTACTGGGATTTCAAGGATTTTATCACCATCACCCGCGATCGCATGATGAATCTTGACTCCTTTCTCCACTCCAAGCTCAACCCGTTTCACTGGTGCGAAGTCATCCAGTCCAGCCCGGAAGCCATGGAACGCACTATTTACGAAATAGCCGCCAAAGCCTACCGCTCGAGCAATGTTACCAAGATAGAAATTCGCTTTACGCCCATGAAACGCAACCGCAGCGGTGAACGCGACCTCGACCATATCATTATGAGCGCCCTGCATGGGCTGGACAAAGTCATGCTTGAGTATCCGGTCAGAGTCGGCCTGATCTTTTGCCTGGAAAAAAAGTTTTCCAAAAATCTAAACAAGATCACGGTGGAAAAAGCCATCAAGTATAAAGAACGTGGCGTGGTCGGCATTGACCTCGCCGGCTACGACAGCGGCAATGATTTCCATGCTGATGACATGGCTGACATATTTAAAATGGCCAAAGATGCCGGGCTCGGGATCACGATTCACGCTGGCGAAAGCAAAGAAACTTTAACGGTAACGGATGCCATCCTCAAACTGGGAGCGGATCGCATCGGTCATGGCATCCAATGCATTCACAACCAGGAGGAAATGGCATTGATTCGCGAGAAAGGGGTTACGCTCGAATTCTGCCCGACTTCTAACCTGATCCTCGGTCTGGCAGACGGCATACCGGGCTTGCGCCGGATCGCTTCCACCTTTGTGAAAAACAATCTTAAATTCACCATCAATACCGATGATCCTGTCTTCTTCCAGACGAACCTCAGCATGGAAAACAAGTTCGTGCTTGATAATAAAATCCTGACAAAATCACAGCTGAACCGCTGCATTGCCTGGGCAGACCAGGCCAGCTTCATTGACTACTAAGCTTTTGTAGGCTATTCTGGGCACCGTTGCTGAACTAATCACACTTTCAAGTAAATCCACTCAAATGATTTTTTTGAGGTAAACTTTTCTTCCTGTACGAAGTCGAGTATGTTCGAAAAAGCCACACATATCGATACTTACTGTTCTTTGACAATCGTCGACGTTTTTGGCGTCACCTTTTTTGCGAAAAAGGTGAAAATGGCATGAGATATCGCGGGGCGTGGCGCAGTTTCGTCCAAAGGACGATCGGCCTCTGGCCGAGGTAGCGCGGAGAAACCATGTACTATGTATATTTGTTAGTCAGTGAAAAAAATAATAAATCATATGTCGGTTTTACACATAAGTCCGTGGACGAACGTCTGATCGAACATAACTCAGGAACAAATTCTTTCACAAAAGCTCTCAGACCATGGAAACTAGTCTATTACGAACAATTCACCTGCAAGGACTGTGCAATTGCTCGAGAAAAATTCTTTAAAACAGGGGTAGGAAAAAAACTTAGGAAAATTTTAGTCGATAATTTCTAAACACGTCGCGGGGCGTGGCGCAGTTGGTAGCGCGCATGGTTTGGGACCATGAGGCCGCAGGTTCGAATCCTGTCGCCCCGACCACAGAGATCTTAGCGAAGAGGACACAAAAAACGATGAGCTTTAGAGCTCTGGGTACTAGATTTATGTAGTACAAACCTTTATTGAAAGCACAAGCTACTTCAGTTGGTGCTTTTTTTTGAATCCTGCGAAGTCCGCCATAGTGAGCCATAGGCGAACGAAGGCGGATCGCCCCGACCAGTTTTTTCTTCTTCACGTCTTATATCTTAGGGTGTTTTTTTGTCTGTTTGCTAAGCGCGCCCCTACGTGATCCATCTGTAATCTCTGGACAGGCTTCAGGAAGGTCACAGGTACAACTAGAGAACATTGATACATTTACCGAATCCAGATATATTTTCTATGCCAATATTAATTGTTAAAAATGAATGAGGCGAACAATGCGGCATACTTTTTAGTAGGTTATTATTTATGGCAATAAAAAAAATACCATTTGATAAATTGGAACCCCTTATCGAACAGTATTTATCAACTGAAGAACATGAAAAAACTGCTCTTTAAATTGATAAACTTTCACTGGTAAAAAAACGAGGCTTTTTAACGAAAGATGAACTAATAGATATTTGTCGCTGGAAATCTCCACGCGCCATACATCACATTAAATCAAATACTGAAATAAATGTTAAATTGGTTACAAAAAAAGCTTTTAGTCTAAAATATGAAAAACAAATATTGGAATTACTAACAAGTTTAAATGGTGTAAGCGTGCCAATGGCTTCAGCTATACTTATGCTTATTGATCCAAAAAAATACGGGGTAATTGATATCAGAGTATGGCAACTCCTTTATAAAATCGGGTCTGTTACTACAAATCCCAAAGGGATAAATTTTACATTTCAAGAATGGTATCGCTATTTAAAAATTATTCAGTTTTTTTCAAAAAAATATAAAGTCAAAGCGCGAGATATAGAACGCACTTTATTTCTAGTACATAAAATATATCAAGATGGTCGTTTATATTCTTCATAAATGGTTAGTATCATTATCCCAAATGCCGCTTTCTGGGCGCAACAGCATATACGAGCTTTCGCTTCCATTAGTCACTTCATTGTAATCCCTCTAGACAACACTTCGGTTAACTCCGCATAACCGCAAACGTTAACCATAATCATCTTTTCGTAAATACAGAATAAAAAATGAAATTCGCCATCGTCAAGTTTAAATACTCAAAAAGTGATCTCTATGCCGTCGAGCTCATAGAACGGTTTGAAACCTGTGAACAAGCGAATGAAGTATTTGCTGAAAAAGCGTATGCTGACTGTACCGGCGGAACCTGGCAGGAAGCTTACGAATACCAAATTGTAGAGATAAAAAAGGATGGTTTGTATTATCCTGATGGTGGAAAAATACAAACTGTTCTTGATTGATAACGTTAATTACTATCTGATTGATACTTTTTGCTATGAAAAAAACATGCTCAATTTGTTCAGACTTTCAAGACAAGGAATATTCATTTCAAAAATATGGTTCTGATGTAAACAATACCTATCTGCCTGCAAATGCAAAAAAGCTTGTCATGATTAAAAACATAAAACCTGGATCAAACAGATTAAAGCAACTAAAACAATGCCCTGAGTGCAAGACATATTATCTCTATGAAACAGATTATGAATATTTTGCACTTGGCAGTGAAGATGAAGAATTTCTGACACGCTTGACAGAAGAAGAAGCCTTGGAAATAGTGCATGCCAGTAACACTTGACGCACGTACTGTATTTCGTAAACTAGACTAATGTATATCAAAGTCAATTATGTTTGACTGCCCCAACTGCAACACCAAAGTTCCGTCATAAAAAGCCTTTTCCCTGCGTATCAATCTGATATCGACAAATGGATCGAAGCTAATGTGCTTAAAACATTCAGTCTAGTACGAAACATGATTCTGTGTTTCAATTATCCAATTAGCGATAAAGGGAGATTCGATGGAAATAACAACATTTGAACTCAATATAAACAGACTTGATGATCTCAGAAAATACTTATGTAATGAATTCTCAATTGGATATCAAAAAACAAATGAATCGTTCTTTGTACTGGGATTTGAAGAATATTATTTTAGAAGTAATTCAACGCAACTTAATCTGATAGTCGCCACCCTTGATTATGATATGATAAAGATAGATGCTATAGGTAGTGCGGGAGGTTCTGGATTGTTTAACCTCAATCTGGGTTCAGAAAAAAATTTTATCAATAAATTTTCAAAAGTTCTGCAAAAATTTAAAGATACTTATAAAATACCATAATACTGCATATCAAAGTGATAGGATATTTTTCCATGTAACGTGACTTAATATACATCCATTACTTTTTGATATATGTATTCATTTGATGAGTATGACTTAGAAATACCAAAAGCTCCGGCCTATCCATAGACCGGAGCTTTGTAGTTTACAGGCGGACAAACAGCCTAGCCTCTCGCCTTCTTCAGATTCTCCGCTACCTTCTCCCAATTCACCACATTCCACCAGGCTTCTACATACTCATTGCGCCGGTTTTGGTACTTGAGGTAGTACGCATGCTCCCAGACATCCAGTCCCATGACCGGTTTGCCGGAACACTCTGCTACGCCTTCCATCATTGGATTGTCCTGATTAGGTGAAGAACAAACGCACAGACTGCCATCCGGTTTAACCGATAACCAGGCCCAGCCGGATCCGAAGCGTTTCATGCCCGCTTCGCTGAACTTCTCCTTGAACTGGGCGAAGCTCCCGAATTCCTTGTTCACTGCTGCTAAAAGCTCACCGGTTGGCTCACCACCGCCACCCGGTTTCATGACTTCCCAGAACAGCGAGTGATTGAAATGTCCCCCGCCATGATTGCGTACTGCCATACGGACATCCTCCGGAATCTGCATAACCTGCCTGACTATCTCTTCAATTGGTTTAGCAGCCCAATCGTGGTATTTCTCAAGCGCTGCGTTGAGATTGGCGACATAGGCAGCATGATGCTTGGTGTAATGTACTTCCATGGTTTTCGCATCCACATAGGGCTCCAGCGCGTCATAGGCGTAGGGCAAAGGTTGTTGTGTGTATGACATGGTATTTTCCTTTTTTTATTATACTAAATTAGTATGAATTATCTGAATAAAAAATAGCATAGCTTTATCATTTTGTAAAGAGCTATGCCTAGACCTGTCTGCTACCGCAGCGGAGGACTTAGTGGAGGGCTGACAGGCAGCAAACCGGCACGCTCCTTATCGATGAAGGAAGTCAGCACCTTCCACTCCTGATCATCCATGGTCCACTCCGCGTACACGGACACACCGTCAGACAAAAGCCCCTGAGCATGCCCCAGTTCCACTGCTTCCAGACCGGCTGCAAGATTCTCCGCGTCCGCGTAGCGGAAGTCATACGCCGGCAAGCCGATGAGTACCGCTGCGCCCTGCTTACGCGCCGGCTGCACGGCTGCCAGCTGTTCAAGCAATAATTGCTGATACGAATCAACGTTCAGAGAGCCTATGTTATAAGCCATAATGACAATCTGGTCGCAATATAAACCGACGGTCTCGTAGTATTTCGGTTCCCAGGACCACAGGAACTCCTTCCCCTCTGCATGGTACTTTTCCTGTCGTTTTGCATCAGCAATGAAGGTAACGGCTACGGACAGCTTCTTCCCGCGGTTATTGAGCGTGTCATGCAGACTGGCGAGGGTGACGAGGTACTCCGCTGACCCGCTTAACACCGGCTCGATGTCGAGATGCACGCCGTCCAGCCCGTAGCTGTCAACCAACTCTAAGGCGGTAG
The DNA here is from genome assembly GCA_029573015.1 of bacterium. Taxonomy (GTDB): domain Bacteria; phylum Patescibacteriota; class CG2-30-54-11; order CG2-30-54-11; family CG2-30-54-11; genus JAKQHK01. The sequence goes on along the minus strand of JAKQHK010000121.1, from coordinate 630 downwards.
CGCGGATTGCCCGCATGGTTGGGTAATCACTCAAATAGAATTTCGTGCCGATGCTCGGGCTGTCGTAACGGTCGGTCAGAATGCCCATCCAGGCATAGAGCGTCAGTTTGGGATATTTCTCTTTTATTGCCGTTACAAAGGGAACAAGGTACTGCGCCCGGGTGGTATCGAGCGATCCGTCCGCATTGAGCGGTGTGGTATGCAGATACACACAGGTTACTCCAGCATCGCGCAACCGGTCAGCTAGAGCCTGGATATCAACATCAGTCTGCTCCTCCTCGATCCAGTCATGCGCGAGCCAGACTGCATGGCATGCAGTTGCTGGCTCAAACGGCATATCCTCCTCCTGCAGGCGCAGGATAAACGCCATGCCGAGCAGGGCGAATGCTGCACCACACAGGAATACTGTCAGGAACAGAAAAAAACGTTTCATGCTGCGACTATCCGTAACAGAATGAAAAATACTACCAGCTTCCGCCGCCCCCTCCACCGCCGCCCCCGCCTGAGAAACCTCCGCCGCTCGAAAAGCCGGAAGAAAATCCCGAACTTGACCGTGTCGGGGTGGCTGCTGATCGGAAATCAGAAAATGATTTGGATAAGCTGTTGGCGAGGATGGCACTCGAAAACATC
>JAKQHK010000114.1 GCA_029573015.1 bacterium | reverse complement strand
CGGTCAGTGCGTATCATCTCAACCAGTTCGATGAGGCGATCGCCAAAACGGAGCGTCTGATAGCTATCGTACCGGCGCATGCCGGATACCAGTACAATCTGGCACTCGCCTATGTGGGTAAGCAGGCATACCCGGAAGCGTTAGCAGCGATACAGCAGGCCATCGATCTCGATGCCACGGATGTCAGATATCATTTTCTCGCTGGCAAGATTCACGGCTGGCTAGGCAACAAGCCGGAAGGCATCACCGCTTATAGCCGGGTGCTCGAGCTGGAGCCTGATAATTATGAGGCGCTTCAAGCCCTTAAACGACTGGAATAATGCAACGATTCTTTTATCCGGGTTCTCTGGCTGGACAGCATGATGTCAGGCTGACTGACGAACAGGCGCATCAGTTGTTGCATGTTTTGCGCAGTCAACCGGGGGATGCGGTGCATCTATTCGACCGGCAGGGAGTAGAATATTCTGGCAGTATCCGTGAACTTTCCTTACGAGCATGCGTTGTCCGGCTGGAGGCACACGTCGTGCCCCGCAGTGAACCGCAGACGAAACTGTTTCTCTATCAGGCATTACTGAAGCGGGACAAGCTTGAATGGGTAGTACAAAAAGCAACCGAGCTGGGCGTTGCTGCCATACATCTCGTTCAGAGTCGGTACTGCGACCGGAAGGGAGTGCCACGGCTGGATCGCCTTGCCAAGATTGCCCAGGAGGCAGCGGAACAGTCAGGACGCTGTACTCTTCCGACTTTAGAGAAGCCAGCATCACTTGCAGATGCAGTCGCACAGGCTGTCTCGCGGCATGACGCTTGTCTGTTTGCCTGGGAACAGGAAAAAGCGCATCTCTTGCCGGAAGTGCTTGGTGGCTTGGAAACATCGAAAAGCATCGCGATATTTATCGGACCGGAAGGCGGGTGGAACGATGAGGAAGTCCACCTGGCGTGTCAAAGCTGCATTCCCGTAAGCTTGGGAAACCTCGTCCTGCGGGCGGAAACCGCTGCCATAGCTGCGGTTTCTGCCAGTCTTCTGATATTGAAATAAACAAATTGGTCTTACATCTTGGCATAAAAAAAGCCGGGGGAGCGTACCCCGGCTTTTTGGTTATTGAGGCAATAGTTCCTTAATCAGCCTTGTGGAAGGTAAAACCGGTGTCAAAGACCGCCTGCAGCTCATTGATCCGTTTTTCCAGATCATCCGGATAACCGCCGTCAGCATAGGCAATATAGCCCAAGTTGCCGAACGTGCCCACATAACTCACTCCGTCGTCATAGGCTTCGGGATCATTGCGCAGTTGATTGTAATAAGTCTTGCTGACCACTTCGATGCCAAAGACGGTCGCGAGTTTGCCGTTGACCTGATAGGTAGTATCCGTTGTCGGTAGCTGGAAGTCGATGAACGTCAGTTTTTCACCGGTAACATCATCCGTAACAGTTTCTACCTGCGTTTTGAGATCTTTCCAGCCTTTTGGGAAGACGAGCATGAAGTTGTATTTACTGCTGTAGTAGACGACGGCGTCTGAGGTCTTAGCTGTTAGCTTGGTGGCGCTGGCTTCATACACTTTTTTGCTTTCCGGCTGATAGTACAGGTCTTTATCCGTGTACATTTTTAGATAGCGTTTGCCGTCTTTATCCTCGATATCTCCATACTGGTCGTACCAGAAAGTTTTATCCGGCTGCGTGTCATCGCCAGTAGTGTCATCATCCTCATCGCGCGAGGTATCCTTATCAGCGTCTGAGTCTACATCCTTGTCTTCTACATCATCTGTGGTAGTTTCTTCCTTCTTCTGCAGGCCGGTCTGTTCCAGCCAGAATTCTACGAATCCGTTGAGCGTTGTGTCAGTGGTTTTGTCGCGATGGACGCGGTAGTAATCCCAACTGGCATATGCACCTCCGCCAAGCAAGGCAAGGATAATTATCAGTTTGATCAGGCAACCCAGTCCGCTTTTTTTCTTGCGTTTCTTCTTCGATTTGGCTGGTTCGCCTGTCTGGGGAGACGGTGCCGGCGCTGCGTTTTTTGGTGCAGGTGGTTGTGCAGGTGCAGGAGAGGGCGATGCAGCGTTCTGAGCCGGGACGGGATTCTGGTCCTGCTTGGCTCCGCAGGATAAGCAAAAAGCATCGGTATCGGCGACTTCACTTCCGCAATTAAGACAGAATGGCATGGTGTTCTCCGTTTGGGATATAACCAGCCGTATCATACAATGCATTTTCACTTGATGACAAGTCGGTTGCGGTTCGCAGCTGCATGTGATAGTCTAAACGTGTGGTTTTTATGGAGGAAACAGCATGCGTCGGTGCAGAAAAACAAGCAAGTTTTTCAGGAGCCTGGGCGCTTTTTTATTCATCAATTCCCTGATCTGTTTTACGGTTGGCTTCTCTGAGTATCAGCGTGCCTATGCAGCTGATGCCCTCTCCCTCGACAGGGCAGTTGAAAAAGGCAAAGTCGAAGTGGATGCTGTGGGGAACGGGAACTATTCAAATATCTCTTTGACCCTGACAAACAAGACTAATGATTCTCTGGATGTTGATTTGAACGGCACATATTTTACTCCCCCTGAGGGCAGTTCCAGCCAGCGTCTGGGCGTCTCGCATATCGAAGGTACGGACGGAGATTCTACTGTTGACCTTGGTCCCAAGGAAAAAAAACAAGTGAAGGCTAGCGCCTTTTGTATAGATGCAAGCAAAGGTATACCGGGATACGATGAGGACTTCACCTTCGGCGGACATGTGAGCGATATCGAAGAACGTCCCTATCTCGATGAAATCCTCGAATGGTACAAAAATAATCCTGATGCCAGCCATTATGAGGTGCAGGATGCGGTCTGGAGCGTGGAGAGCGACCACGAGGGCGAAAACTGGCATTACAACGAGGCAGCGGCAGCTATTCTCGAACAGGCGACCGGTTCCAAAGATCCCCTCACAGAAAAGCTCGAGCTTGACGAACAGAAGGAAGACACGCTGGATAAAGCAAAGCTGGCACTCGGTACCGGCCTCGCTTCCTTGCTAGGCGTCGGGTCTTTGTACACTTTAACCGGGACCCCCAATTCCGGCTTGCAATCGCTCCTGAAGGGCATCGGCGGAATATTCAATAAAAGTCTGGAGTTAAAAAACCCCAATGCCGAACTGGTGGATAATCTGGAAGTAGACAATTTGACAGAGACTATCCTCGGGCAAGGTGAAAATTCTCTTAAGACCAAGGTGTTCAACAAAGACGGTACGTTGAAGCAGTTGGATGATACCAAGCTATCCCAGACCTATAAACAGGGCATGACAGCGCTGGGAATATTCAATGATGCCAATGCCCTGCACAAGGACGGATATAACGATAATATCGTTCAATCTCTTGGGCTTTCCACAATGATGAATCTGGGTGCAAATACAGCGATGGATGCTCTTGACAACTGGGGAGCGAAAAATCTTGGTACAATTGAAACATTTGCCAAACTGTTTCTCCCGAAAAGCACCCAGGACATCCTACCTTCCAATATCGTCAAACAGACGATTCAGGCAGCCGGGGACGTTACCAAGGCATTGGCGCAGTCATTCGGGTCAGGTGACTGGGAACCGCTGAACCAGTATGCCCAGGACGTGGCGGACGGCAAGAAAGGTCTCATGCTTTCTGGGTATGGACAGATAGGGCAGGCAGCCGGGGAAATTGTAGCAGCCATCGAAGACAAAGGAATTGTTCAGACCACCAAGGATTTTATTTCAGACGTTAAGCAGATCATAGATACCGGAGCAGCCAAGGATGTCATTATGGAAGGCATTAACAAGATTGCTGACGAAGCCAAGGCGAGCTCAAGCGCTGATCGCGGTATCGCCGAGCTGAGCGATCTTGCCGGCCATGTCGTTGGTACAATTGAAAGCAAAGGCGTGGTCGACGGAACCAAGGAAATGGCCGGGCAGCTGGTGGAAGATGTCAAGACTATTATCAAGCACGGAGATTTCGAACAGATATCCAAAGACGTTGGTGATTCAGCAGAAAAAGCTACCGGCATGATCGGTAAAGGCGTTGCCGAAGCTTCCAGCCTTGTCGGGGAATATTACGAAGAAGGCGGGGGAGTGGTAGGCGGCATTAAACAATTCGGTAGCGATTGCGCTTTGATTTGGAAATATTTATGGTAGAAAACCCATGTTCAGCATCGTTTTGACCCAGGAAGAAATCAGCTATCTGCTGCAGGAGCTCAAGCTCGAACCAAGCAGCCATTCACCGCTTGCCGGCTGGCAGGCAAGTAAGCTCACCGCAGCCAAGAAAAAAAAGCTACAAAAAGCCTTGCTGGACGGTGGAGCGTATCAAGCCGCGACCGCAGACAAGCCCGAGCATGTGCATACGCTGGTAGTGGCGGCGCTCGGCATCATCGCGCGGGCAGAGTCAGGTCTGGAAATCCTGGCCATCAGCGGGGATAAGCAGACACGCCGATCTTTTTTCTCCTACAAGCATACCTGGCTTGGATTTCAGCCACATGAAGACGCCTATATTCTGACAACTCCTGTGGATGAGTCGATCATCCGTAATTTTCTTTTCCAGCATGTGACTACCCATGAGAAACCAGCTATCACTGAGGATATTATTCTTTCTGGCGATATGCTGCCGGTTGCGGCAGCCCTGTTCGACCTGTTCCGTAGTGCAGCGGACAAGCGCGAATTCAGTGTCAGCTCAGCAGAGATTTTTAAACAGTTGAGCCAGGCTCCCAAAGCATCTGCCACTGTGTTTACCGGGATGTATGGCGAGCTCACCACCGAGCGGTTGACTGCCTGTCTGGATGCTATGGTGAAAAAAAGATATATACGTTTGCTTGGTGATCGATACGGGTTTGAACCGGCCATGCGCCGGTTGGCGTTTGCCATGAATGCTGACCGGGTCTTGCAGATCACTCGTTTTGACCGAACGGATAAAAATCCTGGCATGCGGGTGCTAACCCTGATTCAAGGCGACAAGCGCCTGAT
>JAKQHK010000108.1 GCA_029573015.1 bacterium | reverse complement strand
CAGGCGATTGCGTGTCTTGGGAAAGAAAACCCCGCATCAAGTTACGATGGAATGGTTTGTTAAAGAGCCAGATATCTTTATCGTTAATCCTACCGATATGTTTCCCGATTTGTTAACAACCTAGTGCAACTTTACAATTAGTCACTAGTTATCAGTCATCAGAAATTAGTAATCAGTAATCAGACGTTTAGTTTCGCTGGGAATAGACGCAGCCGCAATAGTCCTGGCGGTAAAGACCATGTTCCCCGCTTAATTCAACGCTGCGGCGAAAGCCATCCTGCTTTTTGAAATTACTGTCGTAATAGGAAAGGTTATAGTGTTGAGCCAGTTGCTGGCCGGTCTCATTGATCACCTCTGCTTTTTTCAGGGGGCTGAGGGTCAAAGTTGTGGCAAAAAAGTCCATACCTGCTTCTTTAGCTATCCGGGCTGTTTTTTCTAACCGCATTTTGTAGCATACCAGACAGCGGGCTCCTCCTTCCGGTTCACGTTCTAATCCTTGCGTGCGTTCGAACCAGTGTCTTTCATCATCGTCATCCACGAAGTACGGGATGGTCATCTCGGTCATCAGTCTGGTAAACTCTTCAATCCTTTTTTTCCTTTCTCCTGCGGGATGGATGTTGGGGTTATAAAAAAAAGCAGTTACACTAAACTCTGTGCATAATCTTTCCAGCGCAGTGGTGCTGCAGGGCGCACAGCAGACGTGGAGGAGGAGGGAGTTTTGAGCCACGTCGTTCGCGAACGACGTGGTGAGCGGTGAGCTATAAGGTTTGATCATGCTCTTCCAATCTGTTCTTCTGCTTTCTGTTTCTTTTTAGCAAGCCACGCGTCGATGGAGAGAATGTCGTAGCGGCCGAAGAAGAGGAGAACGGTCGGAATCATGTACCAGACCTGCCGCCAGAAGGTATGCCAGCCAAATCCTTCGCCGTACTCATCGAGCGCAAAGCAACCGCAGTTCGTGACTTCGGTTCCCCGGACAAGGTTGATAACCGTGGCGATCATGAAGCTAATGAGCATGAGGGCAGTAACAACCGTAGTCCAGCGGGTGAGCAGACCGAAAAGCAGATAGAATGCCACGCCTAGTTCGACAAACGGGAGGGCGCGTGCGTACATTTCCGCAAGTATTGAAGGTAGGATGTTATAGGCTTTGACTATTTCTACGAAGGCATCGAGATGGGTGACTTTTTCCCAGCCGGATTGAAAAAAAGTATAGGCAAGATAGAGACGCAGCACAAAAGCAAGGTAGGGGTGGGTGAGAATTTTTTTCAGGTAGATCATTTATATACATCCTGTATTTATCCGTACGATTCATCGCGCTCTCGCCAGGAGAGGAAAAAAATCAGAGCGAGGAATAATGTTGTGAAAAGTACTACGGTTAGAAAACTTTGGATATAGAAAGCACTGTCCTGGGTCAGACCGTAGTACAGATTGCTGAATACAGCACTTTGGCCGATGGCTTCGCGGATAAACCGGATACCGGTTACCTGCCCCCAGAGCCAGGCAGGGAATTGCAGCGGACCAGCCGGATCGATCTGGCGACCGATGAACTGCAGTAGTAGAAGGATATTCCAGCCGATGGCTATAAATGTAATATGCCTGCCGATTTTTAGCAGCTTGGCGCTTGATTCCCAGAGCGCAGCCAGACCAAAGGCAAAAAAAGGTAGCAATTCCGTCAGTCGGCGTGCTCCAAAGCTCCAGCCTCCATAGTATTCCCAGACAATGCTGTTGACACAGATGCTCAGGACAAACAGTATCAGGCTCCATAAACAGAGTTCTCTGTTTTTCCACCAGAGCATGAAGATGCCGAATAGCGCGATGAGCGCAAGCGGATGCCAGTAAAACAGGCCATGGTTGGGAGAAAAGAGCAGGAGGGGTATCCGGCTTGCCCAGGTACGCACATCGCTGAGGGGGATGAAGAATTCCTGCCCCTGCGGCAGGTAGAGATAGTTGCCATAGAGCGCTTTCCAGGCGATCAGCTGCCAGATGGCTAACAGGCTGAAACCAAGGCCGAAAAGAAGCCAGGCAAACAGGTTCCGGTTGCACAGGAGGTAGATGATCCCGATGGGCAGCAGGAAGATTGCATGCTGCCAGCGGACCAGTACCATAAGGCCGGCGAGCAAGCCGCCAAAGAAGCTGTCAATCGGCTGTTCGAACCGGTCGCTGTGGAACCAGTAGGCATATAGAGCAGTTATGCAGAAAAAAGATAAAGGATGGGATGATACGGATTCGTTAAACAGGTAATTTAGAAGCATCAACCCGAAAACCGTGCCGGATAGAGCGATGGTGGAGGCAGCACGGCTGAAAAAGCGCTGCAGCAGGCGGTAGAGGAGTAGACTGCCGAGCAGGGAGTAGATCAGGCTTCCGAACGGAATGAGGATCTGGTAAAAAAAAGAATACCCGTCGTTGGCGAGCTGGAGAGTACCCCCGAGAAGCAGGGTAAGCAGGGAAGCGAGCACAAACCAGGGAGCCCAGAGCAGCGCAGGGCCGATGGAAAACGGATTAGCCGGTTTATCCGTGGGAGCAGACCAGTCAACAGCGGTCCAGTAGCCATACGTATTGTACTGCTCGTATTCATTGGTAAAATCAACATCATGATCAATGGCTATGGAACGGAGCCAGGCGTAATAGGAAAATCCGTCCCCTCCAAACCTTGGTTTGAGCAAAAAGATACTGCCGAGGAAAAAGGCGAGGATGAGCAGGGCGATACTGCGATTTGCTGTGCGGAAAAGCAGGGGCATTTTAAGAAGCATATCTTGTGCTGGAATAGTTGTACAACAGTAAGTATTGTACTGTTTGTGCTTCTGGTTTGTAAATCAAAAAAAACAACCGACGATTTGCGGTTGTTTTTTTAATGTCTGAGTTTGCTACTTTTATTGTTCAGCTGTACTGACGAAGTCAGCAGGATGCAGGTTAATATTGTCGTATGCGAACGGGGCGATGGTAAAAATCTGGGGTTGCTCTGACCGTTTTGCATAATAATTTTCATCCTGTGTCTGGAATGCGAGGGTGTCTGTATCGTTGATGGTAATGGTCAGACTGGGAGTGGTGAAGTCAATGCCATCGGGAGAGTCGATAAAGGCGGTGGCGTTGAGCGCACCGATGGTAGAGAGCAGGGTCGTGACTTTGGTCTGGTCGATGGGGGCTTCCTGTCCCTCTATGATCCAGGAACCGGCAGCATCCCGGTTGAGGGTAAAACTTCCGTCGGCTTGTGTGAGGGTCAGTTTGTTTATAGTTGCCGCATCCTGCTTGTAGACAGTTTTATCCCGCCAGTCAGTAGCGGTTTTTTTGAATATAGTTTGAACTGTTCCTTTGGCAGTTTTAATCTCATCGCTGTCAGCAAGGCGTACATAGGTATGGTTATAATCAGGCGTTATCTTGCCGACATAGAACTGGGCGACGGTTGAACTGCCTGCAGCCAGGGTGACTTTGGTTCCCGAGGCATCATCCACCTCCATGCTTGCCTGCCGGTCCGGATTGGTAGAAATAATCGAGTCAGTCTCCAGATCGCTGATCGTATCAAGGAGGGTGGTGACATGGTTTGGATTTGCCGGGTAGGAAATCGGTTCGCTAAGCATCCAGCCGGCATCCTGCTTTTGCAGAACTATTGTTTCTGTAGCGGTTTGCAGGGTAATGCTGTTGAGGGATCCGGTATCCAGATCGAGAAAGGGAGCGATATCCGGCTTGCCGCGGTCACGCTCCAGATAGGTGAGGATGCCGAGCAGACCAAGCAGCCCGATGAAAATGACAGCCAAGATAAGCAAATGTTTGGTTTTCATGATCCCGAACCCCTGAGTTAACGATAGACACGTTCAGTAGCTTTTTTCCGGAGACGGAAGCGGATCAAAGCGAACCCGATAATGCCAACCGGCATCCCGAAGATAGTTCCCCATTTGATCACTGCTGCCCGGGATTCGCTGATTTCATCAATTGGAATCTGGACAAATCCTTTGGAGCGGATGGAAATCAAGCCTTCGTTCTGGGCAAGCCAGTCAATGCAATTCAAGAAGAAATCGATATTTTCTTCGTCAGTAAGCATGTCGTCCTGGATAAAGGAGGATGATCCCACGACCACGATGCGGTTATCAGCAATACTATTGAGACGATCGCCGGCATCAGGAATACTTGTTGATATCTCTGTTTCTGGCTGCAGTTCCTGACCTTGGTAATAGCTGGTAAAACTTCCCTTTAAGGCTACCGCCAGGGTGAAGGGTCCTTCGTCGTCGCCTGGAGCAATCTGCTGGAAGGGATTGAGATTGCTCGTATTATCTGTGATCCAGCTGTCTTTTGAAGAGCGAAGCAGGATTTCAGACTGTAAATCTGCCTGTTCCTCAACCCTTAGGCTGCTGACAAACGGCAGGGTGACGGCGTGCAGACTGCTGGTGATGACGCTGTTACCGAAATCTGTGATGATGGGCAGATACGGATAATTGATATTATTTACGATAGTGAAGTAACCCTGGGTGGACTGGACACGGATGGCGCGATTCTGCAGGTCAGCAACAAGATTTGCTTCAGGCCGGACACCGTACGAAGCGAGCAGATCAGCGAGCCCGGTGACAAGCGGTTGGGCGGAAAATGACTGGATATCAACTGTGAAGCTGTCATGAAGGAATATGATTTTTTTTCCATGCATCAAAGCCTGATCAA
>JAKQHK010000090.1 GCA_029573015.1 bacterium | reverse complement strand
GAACGCGACGAAGTCATCGAGCAGCTTCTCAGGCTAAAGAAAACGTACAAACAATTTATCCTCAACAGCGAACCAGTACTGCGCAGTATGCGTGCCGAGGTCTCAAAAGATCTCACGAGCAACTGCCCGGTACCCGAAGCGGTCGTCTGCCTGGATCCCATGGGAAATCGCAAGTTTCCCTGCGTTATTGGTCCTAAAGCCGACTGCGCCAGGTGCGGTTGTATCGTCCCCTTCCAAATCGAATCCATAGTCACGCGTAAACAGCTTGCCTCGCTCGCTGTCACCAAGCGGCTGTTTACCTGATCAAACAGGAGTACGACATGAGTAACCTTGCTCTCCTTTACATCACCAACAGCTCGATCGAGGAAGCCAAAAAGCTTGCCCGCCACTTGCTGGAAAAACGCCTTATCGGCTGCGCCAACATCTACCCCATCGACTCCATGTACTGGTGGGATGGAAAGATTGTCGAAGACGGCGAAGCAGTCCTGATCGCTAAATGCACCCCCGAAACAGTAGACCAAGCTCGCACCGAAGTACTTGCTGTCCATCCGTACGACACGCCCTGCGTCCTGCGCCTCGACGCAGACGCGAATGAAAAATACTTTCAGTGGATCGCTAGTGAGGCTACTCTTGTTGACTCATCGCACAACAGCTAGCTGGTAGCTCTTTGTATCGCTGTATCTTTATATCGTTGTATCATTGTATCGTTTCTCTCAGTATCTCAATATCAAATCTTTCATGCCTGATTTGCTTAGCAGCACGACGATCTGCCTCATCGGCCTCATCACCGGCTTCGCGGACTCGACCCTCGGCAACGGCGGCCTGATCTCCATCCCCGCGCTGATCGCGCTCGGCCTGCCACCCCAGATTGCTATCGCGACTGACCGCATGGGCGGTATTGGCCAGTCGATTGCTTCGCTTTACAAATACATACGAGCGCGCAAGATCCTCTGGACATATGTTCCAGTTTTCACGGCGATCAGTCTGGTGAGCTCTTGGATCGGCGCCTCGCTCCTGCTGGAAATCAATCCCGCTCTCATCCAAAAAAGCATCGGTGTGATCATTTTGCTGCTCCTCCCCTTTCTTGCCTTCAACCGGAGGTTGGGTGTCGAGCGCCTCCAAACCACCAATCTGAAAAAAATAGTCGGCTATGCTTTTTACTTCCTCCTCATGACCTTTCAGGCGTTGTTCGGCACAGGCGTAAGCCCACTGCTCTTTTATGCTGACCTGTTTCTCTTTGGATTTACTACACTGGAAGCACGCGGCGTCGGCATCATCCCCTGGTTCAGCCTGTCAATCATCACCTTTTTCATCTTTGCCTGGCACGGACTAGTCAACTACACCTACGGCATTATCCTGATCATCAGCATGGGAGTCGGCAGCTACCTCGGTGCGCATATCGTGCTGAAAAGCGGCGACCTCTGGCTGAAACGGGTCATGCTCGTCATTGTCGGAGTAATGGGCATCTATCTTATTGCTAACTGATACTTGGATCTAGTCTATATTCCGGAGTCGTTAGTCGCTGAATAAATACAAGGTCAAAGGTGCGAGGGATTAGGTGTGAGGTGCTAGCCATGATAAGTCATAACCAGCCATAACAAACTATAACGGTATTTTTAATGCTACAATCGATTTTGCATTTTGTTTTTTCCCTTTAGTGTTCTGCCCCCTTACCCCTTACCCCTTACCCCAATCCCAAGAGGTCCCCCATGTCCAACAAAAACAAAACCATCAGCCGCTATGCCTGGTTCGTCTCCCTGCTGTTTGCTGTCGGCATCTTTGTCCCCGGCTGGCTCGGTATCGATGGCATGAACGGCGGCTATGCCCTCTCGGTGTTCAGCGGTTTTTTCATGATCACTGCCATTATCACAGCCATCATGTTCGGAGCACTCGGCAAACAGCAAGACAACATTCTCTCTGGCTCGAAGCTATTAGCCCGCTGGTCATACACTCCGGACGAATGGCAGGCATTTACGGGAGATGAAATCGTCAGGGATGCGCAGGGCAAAAAAATGCTTTTCC
>JAKQHK010000089.1 GCA_029573015.1 bacterium | reverse complement strand
GAACGCGCAGAAGCCATCAAGCGCGTGACTGGTCAATGCGGTCTGGCGTCTGTGTTTTACAAGCCAGTCGGCCAGCTGTCCAAAGGATTCCGTCAGCGTGTCGGTTTGGCGCAGGCGCTCATCCACGAGCCAACCGTACTCATCCTGGATGAACCGACCGTCGGCCTGGACCCGAAACAGATTATGGAAATCAGGGAGTTGATCAAGAAGCTCGGCAAAGACCGAACCGTGCTCCTGAGTACCCATATTCTTCAGGAAGTACAGGCTATCTGCGACAAAGTCACGATCATCCATAAAGGAAAAATTGTCGCTTCCGATACTCCCGAGAAGCTGCAGCAGAAGACAGAAGAAGAAATAACCGGCAGTATCTATGCTAAAATTTCCGGTAGCATCAAGGAAGTCGAAGAAGTCTTACGGCAAATACCCGGGGTGAAAAAAGTCAGCAAACAGGATACGGAAAAGAAAAATCTGTATGGCTATATGATATCCTGCGACCAGGGGGTAGATGTGCGCAGCGAGATTGTCACGACCGTCGCCAGCCACAATTTAAAACTGTATGAACTGACTCCCCAGAAAGCGACCCTGGAAAATGTCTTCCTCGAACTGACCAAATAACCGGTTACCCGTTGCCAAGGAGCGATCCCATGACCAATATCCTCACGATCATCAAAAAAGAGCTCAAGCACTATTTCAATTCGCCCATGGCGTACATCATCATCGTGGCGTTCCTCCTGATCAGCAGCTTTCTCTACTGGTTTACCGGAGGGAGCTTCATTGCCGCCAAGCAGGCATCCCTGCGCAATTACTACAATGTTTTGCCTTTTCTCCTGCTGTTCATCATTCCGCTCATCACCATGCGGCTGCTGGCCGAAGAAAAGCAGCAGGGCACGCTTGAACTCATGGTTACCCTGCCACTTACTGACAGCCAGATTATCCTGGGCAAATTTTTCGGCGCCGTCGCCTTTTATGCAGTCCTCCTCGCGAGCACCCTGCCCTATCCGCTTGTAGTGTCCAGCGTCGGAGCGCTTGACTGGGGCGCAGTCATCGGATCCTATCTTGGTATATTCCTCATGGGAGCAGGCATTATTGCGCTGGGTCTGTTCATTTCTAGCTTGACCAACAACCAGCTCATCTCGGCGGTAGTGAGCATGATCATCAGTCTAGGGCTGTTCTACCTTGGATATACCGGTAATTTTTTACCGGCATCACTGGGCGGCCTTTTCAATTTTCTCGGATTTACCACGCATTATGAAAACATTTCCAAAGGACTGATCGATACCCGTGATCTTCTTTACTATGCCTCTCTCATTATCCTCATGCTCTTTCTCACCTGGCAAAGCCTGCTGAACCGGAAAAAGTAACTCTATCGTCATTTGCGAGGTTCCCCATGAAACAAATTAAAATCAAAGTCGGCCTAACCCGCGATCAGGAAAAAACGCTGACATCTTCAGTTGCTGCGCTGTTGCTCGTCGCTATCCTCGTGGTGGTCAATCTGCTGGGAGATCATTTTTTCTGGAGGTTCGATCTCACCCGCGATCGCGTCTATACTCTCTCCAGAGCCAGCCGCGAGCTAGTCAGAAACCTACCCGACAAGGTCATTGCCAAAGCATATTATACCGACGGCTTGCCCTCGCCTTACAGCGAAAATCGCAAGTATCTCGAGGACAAACTTACCGAGTATGCAGCGTACTCCAACGGCAATTTCAGCTATGAGTTCATCGATCCGGGAGACGATGAAGAAGCGCAACAGGAAGCGCAATCCTACGGCATCTATCCGGTGCAGATCGATGTCTGGAAATCCGATGAATACCAGGCCAAGGCAGCCTACATGGGCGTGGTGCTCATCTACAGCGACGCGGATCCGGAAACAGTCACTCTCGAGCAGGATACGACCGGGCTGGAATATGCCATCTCATCAGCTCTCCAGAAAATTACTGCTGAGGAAAAACTCACGGTAGCGTTTCTCCAGGATGCAGACCTCACCGTGCAGCTTCAGTCAAAAGCGCAGTATCTTTCTAATAGCCTGAGCAAGCTCTATGACGTGACGAGTGTTGAGCCAGAAAATTTGGTAACTGATGACTATGACATACTCATTGTCGGTG
>JAKQHK010000077.1 GCA_029573015.1 bacterium | reverse complement strand
CGGTGAGGAGTTCACCACCGAGATCATCGAATACGAGCGTGCCACCAATCGGTTGATTCTTTCGGAACGGACCTATCTCCAGCACACCAAGGGTTTCAAACCCGTCGAGGAGCTTGATTTCAAGGTCGGAGATACGGTCAAAGGCCGCGTGGTTGCCATCAAGGACTTTGGGATATTCGTCGATCTTGGTTCGGCAAGCGGTCTGGTTCATATTTCCGAGATGTCCTGGGACCGTGTCAATCATCCCGGTGATCTCGTGAAAGTCGGCGAGGAAGTCGAGGTCAAGGTCATCGGCATCGAGGAGGGAGCCCGTCGGGTTTCCCTCAGCATGAAGCAGCTCAAGGAAAGCCCCTGGCTGAAGATCGCCCAGAAGTATGAGATGGGTCAGGTCATCAAAGGCAAAGTTACCAAGATTGTTGACTATGGCGCGTTTGTCCAGCTCGAACCCGGGTTCGATGGTCTCGTGCATATCTCGGAGCTTTCCGCATTCCATGTGAAAGATCCGGCTGATGTCCTGCAGGAAGGTCAGGAGGCTGATTTCAAGATTATCCTGCTTGACCGCGAAGGACAGCGGCTGGGTTTGAGTTTCAAACAGTCCAATCCCGAAGCCCTCGAAGGAGAGACAGGCAAGAATCCGCCTCCTCCGTCCGTTACCGCACCGGCAGAACCACTGCCTCCGGAACCAGAGGAGCTTGCAGTGCTCGAGAGGGAAGAACCGGTACAGAGTGAGCCAGCGCCAGTTCAGGCAGAGGTCCAGCCTGCGATCCCGGAGGCACCTGCACCAGTCGATGAGCTGCCGGTGATCGACAAGGATACTGCCGTAGCCGAACTGTCACAGCTCGAGGGTGTGGGACCGGCATCTGCCGAAAAGCTGTATGATGCCGGCTATCAAACCGTCGCCAAGGTAGCCAGTGCCACCATATCCCAGTTGTCCCTGATCCCCGGGATCCGTATGGCAACT
Organism: bacterium; assembly: GCA_029573015.1. Classification (GTDB taxonomy): domain Bacteria; phylum Patescibacteriota; class CG2-30-54-11; order CG2-30-54-11; family CG2-30-54-11; genus JAKQHK01. Next base: position 44,273 of record JAKQHK010000077.1, on the reverse strand, counting down.
GCGGAAAAAATCCAGAAATCAGCAGAGCAGCTGGTTACAACCAAATAATCATATACCCGATTACCGTACGCACACCTGAGCGACAGCGTTCTGCAATGCTGATTCCTCAGGTGGTGCATTATGAATATACAGGTGAACGATCATGAAAAAAGATTGGTTGCGCAACAATCTTGGCATCATCATTCTCGCCATCATTGGTTTTGTATTTCTCTATGCCATGGTGACGCCCTTTTCCAGCAGTTCGGAAAAAGTGAGCATCAGCCGGGTGATCAGCGAAATCAAGGATGAACAGGTTGATTCCGTAATTATCCAGAAGGACAAGCTCGAAGTCGAGCTTAAGGATGGAAGCAAACTGACGGCGGAAATCAGCGAGAGCATGGATTTTCTGCAGGTGCTCTCTGATCAGGGGATAGATCTGGCGAGTGTGCCGCTGGAATTCAAAAATGAACAGATGAAAGGTGTCTGGCTAGATCTGATAACAGCAATCGTACCGACGGTTTTGATCATCGGATTTATCCTGTTCATGATGCGGCAGGCGAGCGGTGGTGCCGGAAGCGGCGGTGCTTTTTCATTCGGCCGGAGCAAAGCGAAGCTCTATGCAGAAGAGGGGGGCGAGGAGGAAGAAGGCAAGGAAGGGAAGTCTAAAGCCGATAAAAAAAAGCGTACCACATTCGATGATGTTGCCGCCCTGGAGGAAGCCAAGGAGGAACTGAAAGAAATCGTGGAATTTTTGAAAATGCCGCAGAAGTTCGCGGCGCTGGGAGCACGCATCCCGCGTGGTGTACTGCTGGTCGGACCGCCAGGCACCGGGAAAACCCTGCTGGCCCGTGCGGTTGCCGGTGAAGCAGGCGTGCCATTCTACAGTATTAGCGGTTCCGAATTCGTCGAAATGTTTGTCGGCGTCGGGGCTTCGCGGGTGCGCGACCTGTTCGATCAGGCCAAGAAGAGCTCGCCCTGCATCGTGTTTGTCGATGAAATCGATGCAGTAGGTCGTCACCGCGGTGCAGGTCTGGGAGGCGGACATGACGAGCGGGAACAGACCCTCAATCAGATTTTGGTGGAAATGGACGGATTTGATATCCATACGAACGTTATCGTTATGGCCGCGACCAACCGCCCCGATGTCCTTGATCCGGCGTTGCTCCGTCCTGGCCGGTTTGACCGGCAGGTGATCCTGGATCAGGCTGACATCAAGGGTCGTGTGTCCATCCTGAAGATCCATGCCCGTGGCAAACCGCTCAAAGCTAATGTGAAGCTAGAAACCGTTGCCAAGCTGACTGCGGGATTCTCCGGCGCTGATCTAGAAAATGTCATGAACGAAGCCGCTATCCTGGCGGCACGCGCTAACAAGAAAAAAGTCGGTATGGAGGAATTGGAGGAAGCGGTAGACCGTATCCTCGCCGGCCCGGAGCGCAAAAGCCGGGTGGTTACCGAAGAGAAGAAAAAACTTACTGCCTATCATGAAGCCGGGCATGCACTTGTGGCGCATAAACTGCCCCATGCTGACCCGGTGCACAAGATATCCATCATTGCCCGCGGCATGGCGGCCGGGTATACCCGGTTCCTGCCGGCGGAAGACCGGACCAACTGGACCCGTTCCCAGTTCAAGGATATGATCGCAGCCATGCTTGCCGGTCATGCGACTGAACAGATGGTATTCAATGACGTGACGACCGGGGCACGCGACGATCTAGAGAGAGCAACGCGCATTGCTCGCAAGATGGTAACCGAATACGGTATGAGCGAACGCATGGGGCCGCAGACCTTCGGTGAAAAAAGTGGAGATATTTTCCTCGGCAAAGACATCATGCGCCAGCGAGATTACAGCGAGGAAATTGCCAAGCAGATTGATGATGAAGTAAGTGTGATCATGAAAGAGGCATATGACAAGGCGACTGGCATCATCAAGAAGGAACGAGCTCTTCTGGATATCATTGCCGCAACACTTATCGAGAAGGAAACACTGGAAGGTGAGGAGTTTGAGAAGATCATGGGAGAACCAGCCGTATCCGCTTGACAGACCGGGCGGCGTGCATTATGCTCGCACAGCTTGCAATGCACAGCGGGGAGGCACGCCGATTATTATTTTAAGCAGCCTGCGTAAAGCAAATACAGACCCTACATGGAGTAATATAGTCCGTGTAGGGTTTTTTAATCTTTTTTTCTTGTAGCTTTGAGCCATGAGCTGAGAGCACTGAGCTATGAGCTGAGGAATACGGATTAACGGAATACACAGGAGTATATATGAAGAAAAGGGCATTAATCAGTCTGTTTCGCAAAGAAGGGGTTGCCGAGCTTGCCAATTCTTTGGTTACACATGATTATGAAATCCTTTCCACTGGTGGCACTGCCCGTCAGCTGATAGCCGCAGGCATTCCGGTCACCGAAGTTGCTGATGCTACCGGATCACCCGAGTATCCCGAGGGGCTTGTTAAGACGCTCCATCCCAAGATTCACTTTGCCCTGCTTGCTGATAGGGACAACCCGGAGCATGTGCAGCGGTTGGAAGCTGACGGGATCATCCCTATAGATATCGTTGTCTGCAATCTGTACGCGTTCTGCGAAGTAGCCGACAAGGAGGGCGTAACCGAAGCAGAGCTGCGGCACCTCATCGATATCGGCGGTCCGACCATGATTCGGGCTGGAGCTAAGAACTGGAAGCATGTGACCGCGATTGTCGATCCGCAAGACTACCCGGAACTGATTAGTGAGCTAGATGCGCATTCCGGAGTAACCAGCAAGGAATTCCGCACTCGTATGGCAATCAAGGCTTTCGACCATACGGCTGACTATGACGCTATGATCCACGTCTCGCTCGAAAAGCAGTTGCAGCAAAAACGAGTATTACGGCAGAAATTCGTTAATGGTGCAGCTTTACGTTATGGAGAGAATCCGCATCAAAGCGCGGAAGTGTATACGGATGAGTTGTATACGAATCCTTCTTTGGTTACAGCGAAACAACTATGGGGCAAAGAGCTTTCATTCAATAACTATGTTGACGGCGATGGCGCATTGGAGGCAGTTCTGGAGTTCGATTCGTGCGCGGTCTCGGTTGTCAAACATACCAATCCCTGCGGTCTGGCAACTGGAGCAACGCCCCGCGAGGCACTGGAACGCGCTTGGGCAGGAGATCAAGTTTCTGCGTATGGATCTGTTATTGCCTGCAACCGTCAGGTTGACGTGATATTTATGGAGTTTCTGACAGGCAAGTTCGTAGAGATGTTGATCGCTCCTTCTTTTGCACCAGATGTGCTCGAATGGGTGAGTACCAATAACAAGAAAAATTTGCGTTTACTCGAAGTAGGAGGAGGGGCTGCCTTAAAGCTTGAGCGCGGTCGAAAGGTCTGTAAATACATTCATGGTGGCGTATTGCGTCAGGATGAGGATGATGGGGTGTACGAAAAATGGGAATGCGTTACCGAAGCCCAATTTCCGAAACAGCTGGACGCCACGGCTCGATTTTCCTTTCAGGCAATCAAGTATGTTAAGTCCAATGAGATCGTCATTGCCCGCGAGTACGCCGATGGTTCGTTTCAAATCCTGGCCATCGGCGCTGGCCAGCCCAACCGAGTGGATGCTATCCGCAAGCTGGCAGTGCCCAAAGCCCGGGAGAATCTGGAGATGGAGTACAAGGCATTAGACATAAGACATCAGACATTGGAAGAATACATTCAGGATCAGCTTGGGAAATGCGTGCTTGCTTCAGGAGCTTTCTTTCCGTTCCGGGATAGTATCGAGGAGATTCAGGCAGCAGGGCTTCGTTACGTTGTCCAGCCTAGCGGATCGGTCAAGGACGCCGAGGTCATCGCAGCCTGTGACGAGCTGGGGATAGCTATGGTCTTTACGGGCATGAGGCATTTCAGGCATTAATAAGCTATGAGCTGTCAGCTTTGAGCGATGAGCTTATAAAACCACAGAATAGATGAAGTAATAAACATACTAATATATCGTGCAGATGACAAAATTTAAAAAAGTAACTGCCAGGGCACCAGCTAATATTGCGCTCGTAAAGTACTGGGGGAAACGGGATGAGGAACTCATTCTGCCGCAGAACAGTTCGATTTCTGTGTGCTTGAGTGAGCTGTATACCGAGACATCAGTCGAATTTGATGCTGATCTTACTGCAGACGAAGTATTGTTTGCTAGCGTGCCATTGCAAGATGCAAAACGGGATAAAGTCATCAAACATTTAGACAATGTACGCGAAATGGCAGGGATAGCGATGAAAGCACGGGTTGCTTCTACTGCCACATTTCCCATGAGTGCGGGATTAGCCAGCAGTGCTAGCGGCTTTGCGGCTCTAAGTTTGGCCGCCAGCCGTGCAGCTGGTCTGAATCTGTCTGAATGTGAACTTTCTATTCTGGCTCGCCGTGGTTCTGGTTCAGCATCGCGTTCGATCCCTGACGGGTTTACCAAATGGAAAAAAGGCGAGCAGGCAGATGGATCGGACAGTTTTGCGTGCTCGATCCAGTCGCCTGAAATGGATTGGGGTTTTCGGATGGTGATCCCGGTGATTACCTTGGAAGAAAAGAAGGTTAGCTCAAGAACTGGCATGGCGCAGAGTGTGGCAACCAGTCCGTATTATTCATCCTGGCTGGAGACTGTTGCTGATGATTTGGCTGTTGTCGAGCAGGGAATTTTGGATAAAGATTTCGAAGCAGTAGCCCAGAGGGCTGAGATCAGTGCTTTGAAAATGCATGCGCTCATGCAGACGACCCAGCCGCCCATCATCTACTGGACTGCAAGGACAGTTGAGCTTATTCACTTCGTGCATGCTTTACGAGATCAGGGGTTGCTTGTTTATCTGACCATGGATGCAGGTCCGCAAGTCAAGATCATGTGTCAGGAGAAAGATTTGGGAGATTTGAGAAGAGAGATAGAGAAGTTAGAGGGGATCGAGAAACTTTTTATCTGCAAGCCGAGCAGGGGAGCGGAGGTGATATGAGCAGGTTACAAACCTTTTATCGCGAGTTACAAACTCGCGATAACTCAGATCTTGCGAGTTTGTAACTCGCAAGGAGGAGTCTGTGACTCATTCCGTGTGAAACATTCCTAAAAAAGTACTAGTTACATTATGCCTAACATTTGTCTATTTATTATAATGGCTTCCTGTAGGATTCTTTGGGATGATTCAGGAATTTGCATAAATTGTTGTTGCCATTGTTCTTCAGAGCCTGATGGGCGTAGCCATTGTAATCCATTAGCAGTCATTAAGTCACGTATTGCACCTACTAATGCCAGGCGATTACTTTCCTGGGCAGCTTCTTCGGGGTTATTTAACAACTTATCAAGTGCTTTTTTAACTTGTCCTTCGTGAAATTCCCTTAATTGTTCCTTATCACAGTCACTATCTCCGATAGCCATTTTTTCTCCTTTTTTGTTTCATTAATTTTTGTTTTACGTTTCTTTATATTTTAACTACTACTACTACTACTGTCAAGGGATGTGGATGAATAGCAATAATGATTTAACGCGTTAGGAAATAATTGTGTAGGCAGAGTATGAGAAATTACAAACTTCATGTTGCGAGTTACAAACTCGCGATAACTCAGATCAAATTAATTAAAGGAGAGCTCCATGTCACTCGGTCCCACGCTTAAAAAAGCTTATTTCCCGGAGCTGCCGGACTTCTATAGCGGAAAAGTACGTGAGAATTATCGTCTGGCTGATGGTCAGCGGTTGATAATCGCCACTGACCGCCAGTCAGCGTTTGACTGCATCCTGGCGGAAGTACCCTACAAGGGGCAGGTTCTGAATCAAATTTCCGCTTTCTGGTTCGACCAGACCAAAGATGTCGTCCCCAACCATGTTATCAAGGTGATCGACCCCAACGCCATGATCGTCAAAGATGCCAAGCCCTTTCCGGTCGAAGTCATCGTGCGCGGGTATATCACCGGAGTCACGACGACATCAGCATGGTATGCGTATGAACGTGGCGAACGTGAGTACTGTGGGCATACCTTGCCTGAGGGCTTGAAAAAGAATGCCAAATTACCTGAGCCCATCATCACCCCGACAACGAAAGAAGTTTCAGGACATGACCAGAAGATTTCCAGCAAGGAGATCATTGAGCGCGGTATTGTTGCCGCAGCAAAATGGCAGAAGATCGAGGAGTACGCGATCGCCTTGTTCAAGCGCGGTCAGGAAGTCGCGGCCAAACGCGGTTTGATCCTTGTAGACACCAAGTATGAATTCGGGGAGGATGCTGAGGGGAATATCATGGTTATCGATGAAGTGCATACACCCGATTCCTCCCGCTACTGGATAGCTGATACGTATGAACAGCGTTTTGCACGCGGCGAAGAACCGGAATATTATGACAAAGAATTCCTGCGCATCTGGCTGAGAGATCAAGGCTTCATGGGGGATGGTCCGATGCCGGAAATACCGGATGAGCTTATCGAACGATTTTCCAATGTATACATTACGCTCTATGAAAAAATTACTGGCCAAACGTTGGATAGGGGAGGAGACAATCCTGCCAATCCGCTTTGCCGTTTGCGCCGGGCGTTGAAAAAAGAGGGATTGCTTAAAGGAAAATTTGTGCAGATCATCATGGGGAGTGAAAGCGATCGGCCCCACGCTGACAAGATTATTGCCGGTTTAGCCAGTGAGGATATTGTGGTTGATGTGCTTGCCGCCTCAGCGCACAAAGTGCCTGATCTGGTGCTTAATCGGGTCCGTCAGCTTAATGAAGCCGAGGAACCGGTGGTCTATATCACCATTGCTGGCCGATCCAACGCCCTGTCCGGGGTGGTAGCCGGAGCGAGCCGCCATCCGGTGATTGCCTGCCCGCCCTTTGCGGACAAGTCGGATTACCTCGTCAATATTCATTCCTCCTTGCAGATGCCGTCCAACGTGCCGGTGATGACGGTGATAGATCCCGGTAATGCGGCGCTGGCGGCGAAACGGATTTTGGGCTTATCCTAATATTATATTAAATCGGATATATAGCATGACCGCTGAATCTACAGATGAACACGATGATTATCAAGTACCGAATTTGATTCCAAACTTTCTCAAGCACTGGGAGGTTTTAGCAATACTGAGTTGTTTGGTATATGTAATTGCTTTGTTTAAACCATTCACTGCTTTTAATTCAGATCAGTTAGATATGGCGGCGATTTTAAAAGTTGAAAATACAAATTTTTCGATGTTTGATATGGGAACTGGCTGGGCAGTAGGGGGCTTTTTGGTCCCGATTGTGGTAGTTTTTATTGCTGCATCGGGATTGTTCTATCAAGCAGTTCGTTTGCCGATATCTAAAGCCATGCTGGTTTTGATCTGTGGCAAAGGCATGATTTTAATTCCGTTATTTCGCTATATAGCTCTTCCTAATAAATCCATATATTACGTCGCTGCCAGCCAGCATATGAGCTATGGATTTTACGTAATGATCGCAACAGGATTGCTTGTGTTTGCTTCGGCTGCGATGGGTGGTGGGTGGAGAGATTTTTGGAATGCTATAAGTGTCAAGAAATGAGATTGCTAAAGAAAAGGATCAGCTGAAAGAAAGCGTATCATGCTAGAAACAGCGATAGCAGAAATATTTAAGAATTTGCCAACGCTTGAGACAGAGCACCTGCTCTTGCGTAGCATGAAGCTGTCAGATGCAGAAGATATGTTTGACTATGCTGCTGACGAGCAGGTGACAAGGTATTTAACTTGGACGCCGCATCAGTCAGTTGATGATTCCAGGAAATTTCTGGAGTATGTTTTAAGCAGATATGATAAGGGAGAACCGGAAAACTGGGGCATGGAGCTTAAGGAAAGCAGTACATTCATCGGCACTTGCGGTTTTATGGAAATCATCAGGGAGCATAATCGGGCTGAGATCGGCTACGCTATGTCCCGATCGTACTGGGGAAAAGGATTGATGACCGAAGCTGTCAAAGCCGCGATTAACTTCGGTTTCGAGACGCTCGGGCTCAACCGAATCCAGGCGCGCTGTGATGTCCCCAATATCGGGTCTGCTCGCGTCATGGAGAAAGCAGGCATGCAGTACGAGGGAACACTCAGGCAGTGGGATCTTATCAAGGGTGAGTATCGGGATGTTAAGCTCTATGCGGTTCTGAAAAACGCTAGAACATATCTAATATAGCAAGTAAAATTATTTATGCGTCCTGAACAGATTATTGTCATTATAGCCGGAATTATTTACAGCTTCACTGTATACTTATTGATACGTATGATGCGTGCTGAAGTGAAAACCGGTGATGCAAAAAAGCAGACGAAGAAGATGTGGATAACATCTTTTCATTGGGTGCGTTCCATTTTCCGGATACGTATATCTGATCAAAGCATCGAAGAAGCGGCTTCACGGAATGCTGACTTACGCTATTATCGCTTGTTTATCTGGCCGGTGGCTATAATAGTTATTTTTGGATTATTGCTTTTCGACTCCATACGACGTTTTTTTTAAAGAATATTTATCAATCAAGGGTACACCTATGGCTTCAACTGTTGTGATCGGTCTCCAGTGGGGGGATGAGGGAAAAGGAAAAATCGTCGATTACCTTGCCGAGCAGGCAGACATGGTCGTCCGCTATCAGGGCGGACAGAATGCTGGTCACACCGTCGTGGTTGCCGGCAAAAAAAGCGTCTTTCACTTACTGCCTTCCGGCGTGCTGCACGGGAAGAAATGTCTGATGGGCAATGGCATGGTGATCGACCCGGTCGGGTTGTGGGAGGAGATCGAAACCTCGGGCATTGATCGGCAAGTTTTGGAAAAAACGTTGTACATCTCCGATCGTGCTCATATGATTTTTCCCTATCACAAGCAAAGCGATGCTGGTGAGCATGGACAAAAGATCGGCACGACCGGCAAGGGTATCGGCCCGGCATATGTCGACAAGGTCAACCGCACCGGAAGCGTTTTCGGCGAGATCCGCAATCTTCTATCCTTGAAAGATAAAATTCGCAGTCGTTGTTCAGCTGAGGGATGTGATAGCACGATGGTTGACGAGTATCTTGGCAAACTTGATGTCTGTGCCGGCTGGTTTGCTTCACGTCTGGTGAACGGAGCATATGAAGTCAATAAGGCATATGATCAGGATGATAGTATTATTCTCGAAGGCGCGCAGGGTACCTGGCTTGATATCGACCATGGCACCTATCCGTTTGTCACCTCGTCGAACACGACCATCGGTGGCGCCTGCACTGGATCGGGTCTGCCCGCTAAAAAGATTGACCGGGTTATCGGCATTGTCAAAGCCTATACCACCCGTGTCGGCGCCGGCAAACATCCGACTGAGCTGACTGATGATCTGGGAGAGTACATCCGCAAACGGGGAAATGAATTCGGGGCGACGACCGGCAGGCCGCGCCGGGTCGGCTGGCTCGACTTGCTGGTCGTGAGGCAGGCAGCTGTAATTAACGGCGCGGATGAAATCGCGCTCATGAAGCTTGACGTTTTGGACGAATTGGACGAAATTAAGGTCGCCACGCATTATATGCTGGCTGGCCAAAGGATTGATGTTTTTCCGAGCGATATGGATGAACTCGAGCGCAGTACGCCGGCATACGAAACGTTTTCCGGCTGGAAACAGAGTACGGTGGGGCTTACCCGCTATGAGCAGTTACCTGACAAAGCCAAAGAATATATAAATTTTATCGAGAAGCAGGTTGGGATTCCGGTTACCATGATTTCAACCGGCCCGGGCAGAGAGGAGACGATCAGAAGAAAATAGTATCGAAGCGGGTTATATTTTAAGCGATTTGGTCATTTACTTATGTACATTACCATTAATGAAGCACTGGTTATTACGCGATTTTTTGGATAAATGTTACAATTTTATCATAAACCATGATTGATACTATGGCTGATGTTACTATAAATCTTGAAGCTGTTCAGATTGATGAAGAAAAAATCGATCATATATTGCTGGAATGCTCTACAGGCACGACTCGTGATGAGATTTTGCTGAGGGTAGCACAATATGGAATTGATACACATTTAGCGATCGACCGATTAGCAATTCTCGTTGAACAAGGATATATCATTATTTATGCAAATAAGAGAAAAAAGGCATCGAGACATGCTCGTGAAGTGATTGTTGAAGATCCTGATCGTTATTATCGGGTAATCGGTGAACGCGAGTTTCTGACAATTTTGCACACCATGGGTCAAACTCATACTGGAGAGGAAGTTGCTGGGTATCTCGGGTATCCTGTACGCTTCATCCAGAGCTGGCTGGCCAAAGCAGCACGCATACGGGATTATGCCGTTGGTGGAAAAAGATGGGGGGAGCTACAGCGTGAAGGGTTTGATCCTAAAAGTATGATCATCGCGAGGCTAGTAGGCGAAGGTGATAATCCTGCCTGGCATTATGGAGAGCCTCAGGCTTTCTGGAACGATATCAGGGATGGAGCAGGTTTGATTCTTCTAATCCATATGTGGGATCGAGCACGGACAGGATTCACGATTGAGGAACTTGTAGCATTAGTTGGTTATACTTCTGATCGTTTATTGCCGATTATTAATAGATACAGGCAATATTTTTTACCTATTCGTGATGGAAGATATGTGTTGACAAATAACCCCAGTGATATACATAAAATTGGTATGAAATAATGACATATGGCTTAAATGCATGTTATTACCACTTTCTATCAGACAAATTATTTAATATGTTATAGGTGTGAGATGTTTGCATTACAATCTGTAAGCCCCCTCGACGGTCGCTATGAGAAGTCGACTGAACCGCTCGGGCAGTTTTTTTCTGAGTACGCGCTCATATCCTATCGCTATCGCGTGGAAGTCGCGTATCTGCAGGCATTGTTCCCTGTTGTCCACGTGAAGTTTTCCCGGAAAGTGTTCAAGACAGTTTCTGCTGAGCTGACGCTCGCAGATGCGAAGCGAGTGAAAAAGATCGAGGAGAAGACCAATCACGATGTCAAAGCAGTAGAGTATCTGCTTCGTGAAAAGCTTGATAACGCAGGGCTTGGTCATCTCAAGCAATGGACGCATTTTGCATTAACCTCAGAGGATGTGAATAATCTTGCCTATGGCCTGATGATCCGGGATGCGTTGACTGCTGTTATTCTGCCGCGCATGGAGGAGCTGGTCGGTGTGATTGAGCGTCTTGCGGAAAAGCATGCTCGAGATGTGATGCTCGCACGTACACATGGTCAGCCGGCGTCGCCGACAACCTTTGGCAAGGAAATGGCAGTTTTTGTGCACCGCCTTTCCTCTCATCTAGATGAGATAACACGCACGCCAATCTGCGGCAAACTTGCTGGCGCGACAGGAAATTATAACGCTCATCAGGTAGCCTTTCCTGATGTGGACTGGCCGGTATTTGCACGCGAATTCGTCGAAAGCCTCGGGCTGGAACACAATCCGCTCGTGACCCAGATCGAGAATCATGACAGTTGGGCACAGCTCTTTCATGCTATCGTGCGGTTTAATACGGTTCTGATCGGATTCAATCAGGACATCTGGCGCTATATCAGCGATGGCTGGCTGGGTCAGAAGCCAAAAGCCGGGGAAGTCGGTTCCTCAACTATGCCGCACAAAGTAAATCCGATTAATTTTGAAAACAGCGAGGGCAATCTGCAACTGGCGAATGAAGGCTTGAAGTTTCTCGCAGACAAGCTGCTCATCTCGCGCATGCAGCGCGATCTGACTGATAGCACTGTGCAGCGGAACATCGGTTCATATCTCGCTTACTGCTTGCTCGGCTATGATAATTGCCTCAAAGGCTTGCAAAAAATCAAAGTCAATACTGCGGTCATGCGCGAAATCGTTCAAGCGCATCCCGAGGTACTTGCTGAGGCCATTCAGACGATTCTGCGACGAGAGGGGGATGAGCAGGCGTATGAAAAGCTTAAAGAACTAACCCGGGGGGGCAGTGTTACAATGGCATCATTGCATGCCTGGATCGAAGGATTGTCGGTTTCCGCTCCTGTTAAAAAAGAGTTAAAAAGTCTTTCGCCGGATCGATACATTGGACTGGCGGAAACGTTAGCTGGCTGTGAGGAAGGATAGGCGTATGATCATACCCGTTGGTTCGATAGTGAATGCCGGCGCTATCATCGTCGGTGCGTTGATCGGCACGTATTTCAGCAGACTTTTTCCAGATCGTATTAAAACGGTTGTTTTCCAGGCGCTCGGCATGATAACCCTGTGCCTCGGGATACAGATGTTTTTCAAGGGAACAGATCCATTACCGATCATCCTCAGTTTGACTCTGGGTGGTGCTATCGGTGAAGCAGTGGCATTGGAGGCTAAGGCGGAGAAGTTTGGAAACTGGCTCAAACGGATACTTCGGAGCAGTGATCCCCGTTTTACCGAGGGATTTGTTACTGCTTTCATGCTTTATGGTATCGGCTCCTTTGTCATCCTCGGCCCGCTGGAAGAAGCTCTCACGGGCAGCCGGGCGCTGCTGATAACCAAATCAACGCTTGACGGAGTGGCTTCTATTGCTTTGGCTTCTATCTATGGTATCGGCGTCGCATTCTCAAGTCTGCCCATCCTGCTGATTCAGGGAGGGCTGACTCTGGGTGCCGGGCAGTTGCAACATTTTTTCACTCCGTATATGCTAGACCAGCTGGTGGCAGTAGGTGGAATCATGGTAGTCGGTATCGGCCTGAATATTCTGGAAGTTAAAAAGATCAAGGTAATCAGTTTCCTGCCAGCGCTTGGTTTGAGTATTATTTTCAGCTTAATGCATTTTTGATATATGCTGCACGTCGATCTTGTATATGTTGAGCGGAACAATGAACTGATTGATAGAATCAATCAGGAACATCATGGCTTGAGAAATATTGATTCTCCCGTAATCAGCGGTCAGAAGTTGACATGTCCTTTTTGTACCAAGGAGCGTTTTGATATCATTCCGTATATGGGTCGTCTTGGGGGTGGTCTTTGGGGGAGATTAAAGAATCGTGTCTACCGTTTTTATTGTGTATGTACTTACTGTGGGTATATGCAATCTTTTTCTCAGGATTTTTCCTATTAGCGAGTCGCTATGAAACTGGTATCAATGTTAGATCGCGTTGATGCTTCTTTGGATCAGCAATCAAAGAAAAAGAAGCTGTCATCCTCGAAGGCCGTTAACGTCAGGATAGATGGAAAAGCGATGCAATGCCGTAATTGCGGACATGATGCGTTCAAGCTCAATGAAGCAGTTATTACTTCCATGCTATTATACAAGTCGCACTTCCGTCAGATAGATATTATATGTACAGCGTGTGGATTTTGTCATAGTTTTATTGATAAAGATAAATTGGAAATACTTGACGTCTAATTTTAGTCGAGGTGCAGCATGAAGGCTCTCGTGGTTGGATCTGGTGGACGTGAGCATACTCTGGCCTGGAAGCTGGCGCAAAGTCCGAAAATCGAAAAGATCTACTGCGCTCCCGGTAATGCCGGCACAGCGTCTATCGCTGAGAATATTTCGACAGGTGTTGATTATATTGGTTCACTGCTTAGCTTCGCCATAGATAACGAGATCGGGTTGACAGTCGTCGGGCCGGAAATGGCGCTTGCCGATGGCATAGCCGATGTGTTTGAGCGGCAGGGCTTGAAGATATTCGGACCCAGGCAGCAGGCTGCCCAGCTGGAAGCGAGCAAAACATTTGCCAAACAATTCATGAAAAAACATGCCATACCAACCGCAGCCTACGAAGTATTTTCTAATGCCGCGCAGGCTAAAGCCTATATTGAGAGTGTGGAGTATGATGTGGTCGTCAAGGCAGACGGACTGGCGGCGGGCAAAGGTGTGTTGATCCCGAAAAACAAGGAGGAAGCCTGCGCAGCGATCGATGATATTCTGGAGCGCCGGGCATTTGGTCCTGCCGGTGCCACTTGCGTCATCGAACAGCGCCTTGAGGGGGATGAAGCGACCCTGCTTTGCTTTTGCGATGGTGTGACCATCAAGCCCATGGTCAGTTCCCAGGATCACAAACGCGCGCTCGATGGGGATCAGGGATTGAATACCGGTGGTATGGGCGTGTATGCTCCGACACCTCTGGTAACGGATGTACTGATGGCAAAGGTGAAAGAGCAAATTCTTGACCGGATCATCGCTGGCATGCAGGCTGAAGAAATGGATTTTCGCGGCGTGCTCTATGTTGGTCTTATGATCGTGAAGGGGGAGCCGTATGTGCTCGAGTTCAATGTACGCTTTGGTGATCCCGAATGTCAGGTAGTAATTCCTTTGCTGGAAAGTGATCTTGTAGATGTCTGCCTGGCGGTTGCAGAGCGAAAGCTGGCGGATGTCGACCTGCGCTGGAGCACGCAGCATGCCTGCCATGTGACCATGGCGTCCGGAGGTTATCCGCAAAAATTTGAACGGGGTTTTCCGATCAGCGGTTTGGACAAAGTTGAAAATGCTCTGGTGTTTCATGCCGGCACGGCGCTGGATAACGGACAGGTGGTGACGTCCGGTGGAAGGGTGCTGGGAGTTACTGCTTTGGGAGATACCCTGCCGGATGCTATTGCGACAGCGTATCGGGAGATCGAGAAAATTGATTTTAAAAACAAACATTACCGTACTGATATCGGTGCCAAAGCATCACGGTATCTGTAAGCGTTTACTTCATCAGCTGCGGGAGGTTTGCCATGGATACTCAGGAAATCTACAGCACATATCTGCACAGGGAAGCGATTTACCGGCATCTCAAAGACATCGGTGATATTTATGCACCCAGCCAGGGAATCCGGTACAGCCGACTGCCCAAAGTCGAAGAATTGCTTGCGCCACTGATGGAAAAACCGGGTGTCACCTTTTATGCAGATTGGCAGCGGACCGGAAACGGGCTGCTCAGTATCAATACCCCGGGACAGGGAATCATCCTGTTTCATCATCTCGACCAGTACAGCTATCTGGCTGAGAATGAGGGTACTGAGCAGATACGCTTGAGAGAGTACTGCGCCCATCGCGGAGCAAGCGGGATTAAAGTCGTGGCTTTGCGTTTCAATCTGGACACTATGCGCTATGACGAAGTTGCCCATGGGGAGATACTTGTTCGTCAGGACAAGCTGTATATGATGGTTGAGCAGGGAGAAGTACACTACGGAGACCGGATTGTTTTTGCAAATAAAATCGAGCGGCAGGGGGATGTGCTCATCGGTTCTATCGATAATGCCGCCGGGGCGGCAATCGGAATAGTGCTGGCGCAGGCATTGGTGGCGGCCGGCTACAAGCATGATATCAGTTTTGTTTTTACTGATGAGGATAATGGGTTGCCCTATGAGAATGCGCATTTTTGCCGCGGAGCCCAGAGGTTTGCCCGTACCATTGATCCGCAGCTTCTGAAGGCGGCGGTGGTGATTGATGCGCAGGGTACTGATCTGCCGTCACAGGAGGAGAGCGGGGCACGTTTCATCGAAAAAGTTTCAAACTGTAAAGGTGTTGTCATGCCTCCCCATAATTATGCCTGGCTGAAAAAACGGGCAGGAGAACTGGGGAAACAGGGGATAGTGCTGAGAGAAAATACTATATACGCCTCGCGTGGAGACGATACCGTGGCGTATTCATTGACCCAGAACGTGTATCCCATCGGCTATCCGGCGCAGAATGTTTTCTTTGCCAATCAGGCAACCTCGGTAAATCTCGCTGACCTCGAACATCTCGTCCGGGCATTGTTTGAGATCATCATGGGCGGATTCCCTCTGTATTAATAGCATACCTACCAAGGAGCAGTTCATGGCATCAACAGGATTCGGCTGGGGCAAGACGATCCTGTTCGGTGAACATTTTGTCGTGTATGGCACGGAGGCAATCGCGGTAGGACTTGATCGGGGCATCACCGTCACCCTGGAGCGTTCTGAACAGGACGAAGGACCGTCAGACGAGCACGCTGACGCGGTTAAACAGGCAGTACAGATTATCAGGCAAGCGGCTGGGGTTTCAGAACAGGTACGGGTTTTACTCATTGAATCTGCCTTGCCGGTGGGTCAGGGAACCGGGTCATCAGCCGCCCTAAGCGTGGCAATCGCCCGGGCGATTGCCAAGGAATTTGCGCTTGCCCTGCCAGAAGAGCGGATCAACGCCATAGCCTATGAAGCAGAAAAGTTTTTCCATGGGACACCGTCCGGCATTGATAACACCCTTGCCACCTATGGCGGAGCGATTTTATTTCAGAAGCGACCGGTTCATCCGGATGAAAACCGGATCGAACGTTTTCTGCCCGGTAAACCGTTCTGGCTGGTGATCATATCCAGCGGTACAAGAGCTGCGACCAGAGAAATGGTGGCTGAAGTGCGCTTGCGACGCGATCGTCAGGAGGAAGTCTTTAGCCAGTTTTGCGCAGCTAGCTCGCGGATTTCGTCGCAAGCGCATCAGGTTTTACTGTCCGGCGATCTGGACGCACTTGGTGAACTGATGAATTTGAATCACGGGTTACTGGTAGGGATCGGCGTGTCAACCGTTCGTTTGGATACAATCGTTCATACTGCGCGCGCCCAGGGAGCGCTTGGCGCCAAACTGACCGGCGGCGGCGGGGGCGGATGCGTCATCGCGCTGTTTCCTGATCAGGATTCAGCAGTTGCTGCCCAGGGTCATTTTCAGGCTGAATTGCTTGCTGCCTATACAGTTCGCATCGGTTCTTGATATTTATCAACAGGTAGAAATTTATGGATTACAAGCAGGCTGGTGTTGATTATTCCCGGATTGATCCACTTAAGATTCTTGCTCAGCAGGCGGCACGTGCAACAGTCGGTCAGTTAACGAACACAGGCTGGAAAGAGATGCCGGAAAGCCGGGGCGAGTCTGCTTATGTGATGGATTGCGGTGATTTTTATCTTGCTTCCATTACCGAGTGCCTTGGCACGAAACCGATTGTTGCGGATGCCCTGCGTACTGTTACTGGAAAAACGTATTATGATACGCTGGCACAGGACACAATCGCTATGGCGGTTAACGACCTGATCACTGTTGGAGCCAGACCAGTAAGTATTCATGCCTACTGGGCAGCTGGTGGTTCAGACTGGTTCAATGATAAGCAACGCGCAGCTGATTTGGTCGCCGGTTGGAAAGCCGCCTGTGAAGCAAGCTGCGCGGTCTGGGCAGGGGGCGAGACACCGAGCCTGGATGGCATCGTCATGCCAGGCAGAATCGATCTGGCGGCGAGCTGTGTAGGGATGATCAGTCCGCGGGAGCGCTACACACTTGGTGACAAATTACAGGCGGGCGATGCGATTATCTTGCTTGCCAGTTCCGGTATCCATGCCAATGGGCTGACCCTGGCGCGGGCCCTGGCTGACCGTTTGTCAGACGGTTACGCGACCCTCATGCCAAGCGGGCAGATGTACGGCGAAGGGTTACTGGCACCGACGGTTCTCTATGCCCAGGTACTTGAGGCTTTGTTCACCGCAGGTATTGATATCCATTATCTTGCGAATATCACCGGCCATGGTTGGCGAAAAATCATGCGCCATTCAGCCAAATTTTCTTATCATCTTACGAGTCTTCCTGACGTTCCGGAAGTCCTGCAGTTCATGGTTGACCAGGGACCGATCGATCTGCGGGAAGCCTATGGCAGTCTCAACATGGGAGCGGGATTTGCTGTTTTTGTGCCTGCAGCACAGGCTGCCGAGGCTGTTACGTTAGCTGCTCGGCAGGGCATCACTGCCTGGGAAGCAGGTACGGTTCGGGAGGGAGACAAGCAGGTAGTCATCGAGCCGCTTGAGATAGTCTATGAAGGATCCAGCTTAGCCGTTAGAAGCGAATAAACCTTAATCATTTCAAAAAATCATGAAGCACTATCGTGGTTCTTTTGCCTTACTTATAGCTGCTATGCTGTATGGACTTTTTGGCGTTTTTGCTCGTATTGTTGGTAATGAGTTAGCAGTTTTTTACCAATCCTGGACGAGAAATGTACTCATACTTTGCTTAATTATTCCATGGATAGTAGTGAAACGCAGGTGGAAACCTGTTGCAGGCAACGATATGCTGTGGTATGCCATACGAGCACTGGTTGCTATCATCCTGATGTCATGCACTTTTACTGCATTCAACGCGGTTAATATCGGGACGGTGTACATCCTGTCATATGCAACTTCCACACTAGCTGGATTTTGTATCGGCACAATTTTTTTGAAAGAGAGACTTACACAGAATAAAATATATGCGCTCGGTTTATCATTGATGGGTCTTATGCTGCTCTATGGATTTTCTCTTGATGCAGATGAAATTTGGTTTTATATACTTGCAAATGTTGCCGGAGTCCTGCTGGCGATTTGGAATCTGCTGTCAAAGAAATTTTCTGGCAGCTACTCGAACGAGCAGATTGTATCCATGGATTGTATTTTTTGTGTTATCTTTGGCGTATGTGCGAGCTTGTTGACGCATGAGGCAATGCCTTCGGTTAGCTTATCGGCTGCTTGGATCACTAATGCGTTACAGGGTATTATTTCTATCGCCACGGGTATTTTGATTGTTTACGGTTTTAAATACATTGAAGCACAGAAAGGAAGTCTGATCTTGCTCACCGAGCCGGTATTCGGGGCGTTATTTGCCTTTCTAATACTTGGTGAGGGTATGCAGGTAGCAGCGCTGATTGGGGGAGGGTTGATTATCGTGTCAGCTGTAGTATCGACAATTATACATCCAGAAACCTCAAGCCATGACATTATTTCAGAAAAAATACCGAGTTGAGAGTACGCGTTTAAAATATTGGGATTATTCCACGCCAGGATATTACTTTGTGACAATTTGTACCAAGGATAAAAAATGCTATTTTGGTAAAATAGTTAATGGTGACATGCATTTATCGTCAGTCGGAGCGGTTGTTAAAGAATGCTGGTTGGCAATTCCAGAGCATTTCCCATTTGTTACATTGGATGAATACGTGATCATGCCCAACCACGTGCATGGCATTATTATCATCGGTAGTGATAAATGTAGAGACGCAAGATTTTGCGTCTCAACTATAAATAACGATGGTGGTAATAAATATGGTTCCCAATCAAAGAATTTGGGTTCAATCATTAGGGGTTTCAAGATCGGTGTTACAAAATGGTCCACTGAAAATAAAATAAATTTCGCTTGGCAACCACGTTTCTATGACCACATACTCCGTAATGATAAATCTTTATATGCAATTCGAAAATACATCCAACAAAACCCTCAAAAATGGGAACTCGATAAATTTTGTTCGGAGAATTGAATGAACATATTAAGACTAGGAATCCTCGCTTCCACCAACGCCACCGATATGCAAGCAATTATTGATGCTATCGCCAGCGGCGAGCTTGCCGGTGTCGAGATTGCAGCCGTTATCAGTAATAAGCAGGATTGCGGCGCTCTACAGAAAGCCAAAAAGCACGGGATACCCCATGCCTGGGTGGATCCAAAGGATTTTGCATCGCGTGAAGAATATGATACAAAGGTAGCGCAGCTTCTTGACGAAGCGCAGGTTGATCTGGTGCTGATGATCGGGTATATGCGGATTGTGACAAACGGTTTTGTTACCCACTTCCGCAACCGTATGCTCAATGTGCATCCTTCCCTGCTTCCGGCTTTTGGCGGAGGGATGGACCGGAACGTGCATCAGGATGTACTGGACAGCGGGGTCAAGGTTACCGGCTGCACTATCCATCTGGTAACCGAACAAGTTGACGGAGGACCGATTGTCTATCAGAAAGCAGTTGAGATCGCAGAGGATGAAACGGTGGAATCCTTGAAAATTAAAGTCCAAAAGCTTGAACAGGAGGGATTTGTAAAAATTTTGCAAAGCATGATCAAAGGTGAGATTTCTTTATCATGAGCTTAAATGTTCACATAATGCAACTGTAATAATTATGGATACGCTGATATTAAAAACTGATATTAAAAAAATATTACGATCAATTTGGATTGTTATAGTAATAGTTCTATGTTTGAGCATCACAGAACAAAAAAATGATACTACCATGATATTTTTTTTATTAGGCAGCGTTGCCATTTATAATGCTGTGCTCAGCATTGCTTTTAGTATGAACTACAAACATGGTCATTTAGTTGTGAACGATACTGGTCTAGAATATTTTCCAATGCCATTCAAACGAATCGTACTGAAGTGGTCAGATATAGAAAAAATAAATTATGTGCGAGACGGTTTAAATAATTGGTATCTAGTAATCGGTATCAGAGAAAATAAATTATCAGATTATTTTCAGCAAACAGGTGTTTTGTACGCGCTCTGGCTGGACAGATTTTTTGTTGTTAAGGCGTTCATAACGCAGTTCCCGCATGCTGGTTCACAATTGATGAGTAGATCGATAACTGAATATTTCTGGTCCGTACCACTTTCATATTTATCGAAACCGGATAATTGGAATGAATCTTTAAATGTAGTTCTGAATTATTATGCACCAAGAAAGAATGTTCAGTTTGAAGAAATGAAAATAAAATCGCAAGGTAGTATGGTAGTTGATATTGGATCTATCTGGATGCCACTAGGTTTATTTCTATTGGCAATCATCATTTTTATCTTTTAATTTTTGCCTTTTTCATTTTGACTTATCAGGAGTCCCCATGTGCGGTATTGCAGCAGCCTATCAGCTCAGTTCCAGGGAAATCAGTCCCAAAGCAACAGCGCTCGTTAACAGTTTGCTTCTTCGTCTGCAAAACCGTGGGGATCTGAGCACGGGGATTGCGCGGTACAATCCCGAAGGCTTCAACATGCTTGACTGCCAGAAGGGGAGAGGGACGGCAAAGACCTTTTTTGGCGAGATCGGCAGTTACAAGCACCGCAAATTTCTAGAAGAATTTTCCGGATTGGCATCTATAGGCCATAACCGCTATGCGACCAGCGGTTCTTCTGATGATGATGCGGTGGTTTATGCTCTCGCGCATCCCTATCTGCGTGCACATAACCGCCGCTGGAAGGAATTTGCCTTTGCCTTTAACGGGAACATTACGAATGTAGATGAACTGCGCAGCAGCCTGCTCAATGATGGTCACGATTACTACCTGAAAACCGAGGGCGATACCGAGCTGATGCGTGTGTATTTTTCCCGTGAGCTCGGATATCTGGACCGCAAGCCGAGCATCAAGGACTGGGTCAATATTTTTTATGATTTTTCGCAGAAGTTCGATGGCGCCTATAACATTGTCTTTCTGAATTCACAGGGAGAGCTGCTGCTTGTCCGGGATCCGATTGGAAATCATCCTTTTTTCTATGGTTTTGGCGATAATGTGCTTGTTGCCGCTTCCGAAGACAGCGCCATCAGAGCCCTGGGTATCGACGATATTCGTGAGGTAGAGCCGGGTACGTTCGTGCATTGCGACGGAGTGCATGTGAAAGTATCGCGCTATGTGCCGAAATGCCAGCCGAAACATTGCATTTTTGAATACATTTATTTCATGAATGCTGCTTCTACGTTTGCGGGCAGATCGGTGCAGCGGGCACGTGTCTCGCTCGGCCGCAAGTTAGCACAGCGTGAGCAGCTCGAGTTTAATGAGAACATGGTATGCGGTCCGGTGCCCGGCACCGCCATCGGCATGGCAGATGGCTATCAGCATGGAGCGTACAAGGATCGGGGAGGCGTTTTTCTCCCCCGCTTCGACGCGCTCGTGAAAGTGAATGAATCGCGATCTTTTTTGGCTGATTACTCCTATATCAGCCGGGCGCAGATCATCAGGAATAAATTTGATCTAACCCCTGACTATCTGGACGGGAAGGAATGGATTATGCTTGATGACAGCATAGTACGCGGAAACACCTCGTTACAGCTTATGAATTATGTTCGGGAAGTCTGCAAAGCAGAAAAATTGCATATGCGCGTCGCGGCTGCGCCGATTAAATTCCCCTGTTTTTATGGCATTAACATGCCGACGCTTGACGAGCTGATCGCTGCTGATGACAAGCCTGTGGAAAAGATTCGTAAGGCTATCGCTGCTGATACCCTGCAATACAATACGGTTGAGGATATGGTAGACGCAGTTATCGGGAGTTCGAATCTAAAAAGGGAAGATTTCTGTCTCGGGTGTTTTACCGGCGAGTACCCGACAGAAGGCGGCAGGAAATGCCTGAAGAAACTCCTAGCCCAAAAAAAATAATGACCAATGACCTATGACTAATTACTAATTTCTAATTTCTTATAACCATCAAGGAGAAGAATCATGTCAGTCACATCCTGGCTCGGACGTCTGGGAAGTTCGGCCAAAGGCATTTTCACCGGTGTGCTGCTCGTTTTCGTAGCGATTGGAGCGGTATTCTGGAACGAAGGACGGGCAGTCAAGACTGCCAAATCCCTGGAAGAAGGTGCAGACAAGGTTGTGTCGGTTGAAGCGGATGCAATTTCTTCTGACAATGAAGGCAAGCTTGTCCACATCAGCGGGAAAACAAAAGTCGAGGGCACGCTGACCGACAGCGATTTTTTTGTTTCTGCCGAGGCTGTGAAACTGAAACGCAACGTGGAGATGTATCAGTGGCAGGAGGTCGAGCAGACGACGTCCGAAAAAGATGCCAATGGAAATACGAATACCAAAACATCCTATACGTATAAAAAAGACTGGTATCCGGAATTGATTGATTCCAGCAAGTTTCAGATGACCGACGATCACAAAAATCCCACCACCCTTCCGTACGAGTCAAAGGATTTTGTTGCCGGGCAGGTAACAATCGGAGCATTTACTCTTTCCTCTTCGCTGATCGGGAAAATCAGCAATTACGAGTACTTCTGGCCGGCTGAGGCAACGAGCCCGGCGAGCGAAGAACCGACTAGCGGGACAGATTCTCCGTATGCGAGCGACTATAGCTCCTATTTTTATGATTCAGCCTATGAAAGCGGGTATACAGCCGGGACGACGACAACAGATACCACCGGACCCAAAGAGGCATCCTTTGATGGTCAGAAAGCGTACTTTGTCGGGAAAGACCCGGCAAATCCGGAAGTGGGAGACGTGCGAGTGACCTATGAAATCGTCAGACCGGGAACGGTGAGCATTATTGCCAAACAGTCTGATGATTCGTTCAAACCGTATAAAACCAAAGCAGGGAAGACCATAGAAATGCTTTCTATCGGTGATCAGGATGCGGAACAGATGTTTGACGCTGCCATCTCCGGCAATAAGGCATTAACCTGGGGTTTGCGGGTGTTCTGCTTCATCCTCATGCTGATTGCCGTTAATATGATCTTCAAACCGCTCTCTGTGCTTGCAGACCCCATACCCCTTCTCGGAGATATCGCCCAGTTCGGCATCGGTCTCATATCTTTTGTCATCGCGCTGGCATTGACGCTCGTGGCGGTGGCAATCGCCTGGTTTGTGTACCGGCCGGTGCTATCGATTGTGCTGATCGCTTTGGCTGTTGCTGCTGTTTATGGCATGAAGCAGATGAAAGCGGGCAAGAGTGCGGTTGTGAGGCCGACGCCCAAAGCGTAGCATCTGTTTGTCTGTTTAGTAGCACGCAGGTTCGAGTGGTATACCTCGAACCTGTTTTTTGGGAAGCGAATTTACTGTATACTTAGTTATTCAAGATTGTATATAACAGTAAATACAACTATGAATCGGTTGCAGGCAGAAAATGTTAATATATATGAGAAACAGGAAGCCAGTATTTTGGAAAAATGGGCAGAGGCTATTGCCGGTCGCGTCAGATTACTATATGAAACTAGCAAACTAAAAAGGAATTACCTCATGATCGTCAGGGATATTGCAGCTGGTTTATTGGAAAAAGGTACTCTTTTAACCGGTTGTATGCGGTTTGATCGGGGGAGATGGGTAAATGCGCTGATAATTATCTCTTTGCTGCTGGGGGCCTGTAATGCTGCTCAGGCTGATGAGATCAGGGAATCACAACTTGAACAATCGCGAGCACAGCTTTTGGATGCGTCTCTTCCTGATATCGTGCGATATTGGGCTGATACAGACATGCGGGAACAGTATCAGGAAGTTGCCCAGCATTTCGCCCCTATCGTGTTACAAGAGTTAGGGAGCGATCCCATAGCCGACCGTTAGCTGTTGATTTTGATGGTACGGATGCTACGATTGATAATTGGGAGAACCTGCCAGTAATGGACGGAATTAATCCTCAAGCATACCAGCAGGTGGTTGAGACGGACACTCACTATTATGTTACGTATTCATTGTTTTATCCGCGGGATTACGAATCTGCTCGTCAAGATATTAAGTGCTCGATTGATCGTAATGCCTGTCATGAGAATGATATGGAAACAGTTGTTTTGGCTATTGAGAAAAATGCGGATGGCGGGAAAATAATAGCTGCGTTCGCATCGCCGCATGGCAAAGGGACATTTTATGTATTTGATGATGCGGTGCAGGTAAACCCTGCTGCAGGTCATGTGGAAATTGTTCATCTGCCCGCACCTGCTGATGGCCGGATAATGCTGCGGGTCGAAGCAGGTGGACACGGGATCGAAATCGTCGGTGAGGTTCCTGATGGAGCTGGTGATATATTGATGCTCAAGCTGCAGGGAGCAGATGCCGCACCGGTTATCCCGGGTGTAGCACCCTGGGAGTATGGTATGAGGGGTATATATGAGGACTTGTGGCTGGATGCGCTGTTTGCCGATTGGGGATCCGGTAACGGCAGGTATGCTGATTTTTTTCCTTATCTGGGAGTCAATTTACCAGGTGCGATGAGAGGGGATAAACCCGCCGAGGTCGGTTGGGCTTTCGACGATAAAGCGCATTGGCCCTGGGCACATAAACGGGATGTCGGTGAACGCGGGGATCCTTTTATCGATCCAGATCGTTTTTTTCGTGCCAATCTCGCTTTCCCTGGTATACCGCCAGAATCGCCCTATGTCTGGAATCCATTTTTACAAGCTATCGAGCAAGCAGCCGAGCAATTGGATGCCCAGCAGCCGTAATCATTATTTTTTTACCATCGATGTACCAGAACATGGGTTTCATCTAGCTGCAACGAGACAAAATGCCCATTGCGGGCAGCCGCGACATTCAGGAAAATACCATGGTGCGGCTCCTGTTTGACATGAAAATTCTTAGTATTGCTGTCGAATGCGAACTGCTGGGCTATCGTCTTGGTCGCATAGTTATAGACCGTTATACCAGCAGCTTCGTGGATATGGCCTGAAAGCATGAGGGCCGGTTGATATGTATCGCAGATAGTTCTCAGAGCTTTGCTGCCCGCATGCTGACCAGTCGGGGTAAGATCATTCAGCCCATAGGGCGGGGAGTGAGTGATGAGACAGAGGTGCTGTGCTTCTCTCGTTGGTCTCGCTGAAAGCAGTTCAATCAGGTCTTGCTCAATAACTGTTTCGTCTACCTCATTGTGGGTGCCGAACGGAGTTACCGGCACATTGCCGTAACCACCCCATAGACACTCCTGTAGCTGTCTGGTTTGGTTATGCACGTAGCCGGGGTGCTTTTCATAAACGTTACGGGTACTCTCCGGATCACAGTTGCCGTGGATGAAACAGAGCGGAGTGCCGGTAGCGTTCAGCTGTTCTATTGTTTCTCTCGCATCATCAGCATCCCCGAAATGTGTCAGATCTCCCGCAACCAGACACAGGTCATACGTATGTTGATTAAGTTCATCACTGATGGCGGTGAGAGCATTTTTATTCCCATGCAGATCAGAGAAAGCGAGAACAGTTAATGTGGTCATGTGATCCTTTCTTAAATAGACTTTTTGCAGGCTGCATGCTATCCTGACTAGGGTTTTTTTCACTTAAAACATATAGGATAGTACCAGGATATGCAAGTACTACGCATGCGATATCTGATTGGTTTTATTGGCGTTTTATGCTTGCTGGCTGGTTCTCCAGCATGGGCAGCCGATCTGTATCTGGAATCCACGGGGGTGCGTTTCACTCCGGGAAGCGGCATAGCAGGGCAGGCGGTTAAGATGGATGTGACTGTTTGTGATAACGACAACAGTCATGTAAATGGTACGGTTGTTTTTACCGAAGGTACAACTGAGCTCGGGCGGGATACATTTTCCCTAATACCCGGTCAAAACTGCGGGGGAGCGTGGATAGAAGTCGTATTTAGCGGGACCGGAACGCATGCAGTCACAGCCACCATTGCCGGAACCGGTTTGTCGACCTCGGGGTCGATGTATGTTGATCTTGATACAGATCAGGATGGTACAGGCGATACTGCCGATACAGATGATGATAATGACGGTCTGAGCGATACTGATGAACAGACGAGGGGAACTGATCCCTTGAAATGGGACAGCGACAATGACGGGATGGGAGACGGATGGGAGGTCAATCATGCCTTGAATCCGCTGGCTAATGATGCAGACGGTGATGCCGACCAGGATGGCTTGAGTAATCTTAATGAGTTTAAAAAGAAAACCGATCCACATACAAGCGACAGCGATGCGGACGGTATGCCGGACGGCTGGGAAGTAACGAACGGATTCAACCCGGCAGCAAACAGTGATGCTGCTCAGGATGCAGATGGGGATGGATTATCCAATCTAGCCGAATACAAGGCTGGCACCAAACCTGCGGTTGCTGATTCAGACGGGGACGGAGTTAAGGATGGTCAGGATGCTTTTCCGCTAGATGCCAAAGAATCGTACGATACCGATGGGGACGGCATGGGCAATACCGCAGATGCCGACGATGATGGTGACGGTCTGTTTGACGAGGAGGAATCCAGCCGAGGACTCGATCCGCTGAAAGCAGATACCGATGACGATGGCTTGCCGGATGGTTGGGAAACTGCACATGAGCTGGACGGCGCAGATCCGGGTGATGCATCCATTGACAGCGATTTTGACGGCTTGACCAATCTGGAGGAATACCATGCAAAAACTGACCCACAAGTCAGCGATACGGACGGTGATTCCCTGCCGGATGCGTTTGAGGTGCAGATGGGATTGGATCCGCTTGATGCCAATGATGCGGAAGAGGATGCTGACGAGGACGGTTTATCCAATCTCGAAGAGTTTAAGCTGGGGACGAAAGCAGATACAGATGACACTGACGGTGATGGGGTGAAAGACGGAGAGGATGCCTTTCCTGTCAATCCAGCCTATCAGTTCGACAATGATCGCGACTTGCTGCCTGATTCCTGGGAACAGGAGCATGGTCTCGATAGTACAGCTCCGGATGCCGATGCTGACAACGACGGGGACGGTTTGACCAATAAGCAGGAATTTGATTACAAGACTGATCCCCGCACTCCCGATACGGACGGGGATGGCGCAGGCGACGCGTTTGAAATTCGTTACGGATATGATCCCCTCGATCCCGCTGACGGAGAGGCGGATCTGGATGGAGACACATTAACGAACAAAGATGAATATCTGCGGGGTACGGATCCGACGAAAAGCGATACGGATGCTGATGGCTATGATGATGCCAAGGATGAATTTCCACTAGATCCTCAGGAACACAGTGACAGCGATGAGGACGGCATGCCTGATAATTTTGAAAAAACGCATGGACTGAACCCTGCCGATGCCGAAGATGCGACCTGGGATGCCGATGCTGATGGATTGGTCAATGGAGAAGAATACCGGTTGGGTACAGATGTTACGAACAAGGATACAGATGCAGACGGTATCGATGACGGCACCGAGATCCGGGAGGGATTTGACCCGTTACAGTCGGATACTGATGGTGATGGCGTAATTGATGGACGCGATATATCACCTCTAGATCCTGCCAGAGGCAAAAAAAATGATACGTTCGTAATCATTGCCGGTATTGGCGGGGGTGGATTGCTTATAGCAGCAGGTTTGTTTGCGGCTCTGCTGAAGCGGAAAAGATCGAAGCGACCACGCTTTGAAGGATTTACTCGTTAGTTTGCACAGCATAGCCCCCGGATTGCCAGGCAACGATTCCCCCGTCGAGATTGATTACCTGATCGAAACCGAGATTGATGAGTATCTCAGCTGCAACTGCACTGCGGTTGCCAGATCGACAATACACCAGCACTGGTGCTGTTTTGTCAAGCTCTTGCGTTGCTCTTTCAGATAGTTGATCCATAGGAATATGGAGCGAGTTTTGCAGGTGTCCGCTCTGATATTCGCTATCTTCACGAACATCAAGTATTTGCCACGGTTCCTGCTGCAGGCGCTCGTGTGCTTCCGGCGCGGTAAGACTTATATAAGCTGTTTCAGTAACAGGTTCCGGGGCAGGGACGGACGAGAGGGGAGCTTCCTCCCCGCTTGTTACAGGCGTTTCCGTGTGAAGGATCATGAGGAGCAGTATGCACAGGACAGCAAAGACCGTACCGTAGATAAAGAAGGGTGCAGAGCGCCTGCGAGGTGCGGATGGTTTTTGTATGGTTTTGCGGTTTTTTTTTGACATGGTTGCTGATACTACTTTTTTTATCTCTGTTCAACCTGCACGTCTTGCGTTTGTTTCGTTCCGTCGTCATCCACCGGCATGACGCTGTCCGGGAAAAGTCCTAGTCGCTCAGTTGTGTCGTCTGCCTGTGGTTCTGCGGTAAAGTTTTTGGCAATAAATCCGGCAATTTCCCGGATGATCATGATTGCAATACTGAATGTCATGATGGTGATGATAAAGATGCTCAGGGCGGCGGGTACGCGGATAAGCAGCATATATGCCCCGACAGGAAGGAAGTACTGCAGGAATTTGTCCTGTCGCCGCGTGCTGCGCAAATCAACAAAGATATTTAATGTCGTTCTGATGAAGATGAGGAAAGCGGTGAGTAGCGTGAGGAACTGGTGCGGGGAGCGGATATCGATTTTTTTCAGCCATACATAATTAACCTGGATCGGCTGTTCCACCGACTGGTAGAGCGCTTTGCCTGTTTCGTCCTGTACGCCCTGCGTGAAGACGAGATAGAGCGCATAGAAAACAATGGTCTGTATGAGCAGGGTGAGCATCGAAGCAATGAGTGAGCCGGTGTTTTCTCCCAGGAGTTTGCGGGTCAGTTTTTTCTCCATCTCCGGATTGTTCGGATATTTTTCTTGGATGGCGCGAATGGCCTGGTCAACATCAGATCGCAGGGCTGGTGAGATATTTTGCATGAGGGAGAGAGGCAAGAGGATCAGGCGCAGCAAAACCGCGAAGACAACGATCACCACTCCCATACTGACAGCTTCTTCAAATAAGCCGTAGAGTAGCAGGAGGGCATTATAGATCGGCCGGTAAAATGCCTGATAGCCGATTTGATTTATCACAGTAGTGATAGCATTCATAGCAGTTCCTTTCTCAGGAAAGTATACTTGCTCTGAAAAAACTGTCAAATAAATATTTACATTTATAGATATAATGCTATAATAGTAATGATTTTTTGAATATTAATAAATAAAAAAGGAAAATATGCCGTACAAAAAGCATTTTGATCTTAAAGAAATACCGTTTTCCACCCATCCTGATCCGCGTTTTTTCTATCTGACGGATCAGCATCAGACAGCCATGGATAAAAATCAGTTCACTGCCCAGAACAAGCTCGGATTGGGTGTGACCTACGGCAGTCCGGGGACGGGGAAAACATCGTTGTCGCGTATCCTGTTCCAGCGCTTTGCTGACCAGCAGGATTTTGAGACAGTCCTGCTTGCGGATCCGCAGTACAAGACAGACAATCGTATGCTGCGTGCCATCATCCAGGAATTTGATGTCGGCGAAACCCAGAAAGCCATGGCTGACAGTATGCAGATCTTTTCCAGTTTTCTTGAAAAAAAGGTTGCGGACGAAGGAAAAACCTGTTTGCTCATCGTTGATCATGGGGAACGCATGAAAGAGGAGCTGTATGCTTTAATATCCGACCTGCTGGAACTCAAAGACCGCGACGAGAAAGGGCTGTTGCAGGTGCTGGTTTTCGGCCGGCATGAGATGCGTGACAAGCTGCGGGATCCCCGTTCCAAGAACCTTGCCGAGCGGATCGCCATCGAATCAGCGCTGGAACCCTTGACTTACGATGATATGGTGAAAAAAATCGAATTTCGCTTTCACATCGCCGGATTGAAAGAGCAGCCTTTTTCCCAGGATGCCCTGAGAGAGCTGTATGTGCGGAGTAAAGGCGTTCCGCGGGTTGTTAATCGTCTTGCGGATAAAGCGTTGTATGAAGCGATGATGCGTGATGGCGATCAGGTCTGGGCAGAGGATATCGTTCGTGCTGAGAAGGTCATGGGTATGTCACATTTGGAGATGTCGTTGCAGAATGGTGAGAAGCCCCTGACACCCAAAAAGGGCAAACGCGGTCGCCCGCCCCAGGGTCCGAAGCGCAAACCCGGTCGTCCGAAAAAAAATAGTTAGATTGACTCGATTTTCATGTTTTTTTCTGAGGACCTCCGCGAAAGCGGAGGTCCTCGTTCTATCTGTCCAATCCCGCGGTTTGCTGGTATTATAGGCTGCGGATACTTACAGATACGGATATTTTCGGAGGACCCGATGGGAAAAACAAAATCGAAACACAAGGACAGATCAACCGCGATCATCGTCAGTATTACCATTTTGCTTAGTATGGTCATCATAGGATTTGCTGCGGTGGCGACCCAGCAAGAAAAAGCACAGCCGCGAGATAGCAGTCTGGTAGTGGGGGAGGCTCCCTGGCAGGCAGGTCCGGATACGGCCAGGATCACACTGGTTGTATTCTCAGACTTCAACTGCAGCCATTGCCGGGATTTTGCTTCGGTTTGGCCGCTGCTCCGGGAGCGCTACCCTGATGATGTGCGGGTTATCCATCGCCATTTCCTGCTCGACGGGGAAGCCAGTACCTCGCTGCTGGCCATGGAAGCCAATGAGGCTGCGGGAGCGCAGGGGAAATTTTGGGAATACCAGGATCTGCTCTGGGCGAATTATGGGATGTATGATCAGGAGCATTTGCTTGGGTATGCTGAGCAGCTTGGTCTGGATCTGACTGTTTTTACTGAGGCTTTGACTACACAGCAGTACAGACAGAATGTTTTAGAAGATTATCAGGCAGGCGCAGCATTAGACATACCCGGTACGCCGGCCATTTTTATCAATGGTCTCAGATACAGCGGCTCCCGTGATCTGGAAACGTTAACGACCTATATCCAGCAGTTGCTGGATGACTTGTAAGCTGTGCAGGCACTTATTTACTTAGATTTTTGATCAGTATGAAACAGGTATTAGGCTGCTTTGGTATTATTATCGTAGTCTTTATCGTCGGCTTGCTGCTTTTTGAAAAGGCAGTAGTCAAAGAGCCAGAACCGTTACGGCAGGAAACCCCGGGAGTATTCGACAGCTATGATGCAACGCTGGAGACATATATCTGGGCACGCAATGAAGAGGATTATGCCACCTATCGGGAATGCCTCGGTTTGTCGGGAGATTTCGAGGAAACCGCCGAGATCGAGAGCGAGATGTCGCTCTGGGGCGAGATAACCGAGTATGAGATTCAGAAAGTCCGCCAGTACGGGGAGCTGGTGATCGTCCAGGTTGTACAGGATTACCGGGCACCGAACGGCAACCGTTTTACCGGACAGCGTGCTGATTATTATTTCCAGAAACGTCTCGGGCGCTGGGTCTATCTTCCCGACGGGATTGAACGTTCCATCGTCTGGTTAAAAAGCATTGTCTGGAGCATCTGGGAGAAATAATGCTGCAGCCCTCGGATCTTGAGCAGATTATTGTCAGTACCGTGCAGTATTATGACCTGTTTGCCTGTCCGCTTTCTGTCTATCAGCTTTGGTTGTATCTTCATAATCCGGATGCTGGTCAGTATTCCGGTATTGCTTCCGTTACCCTCGCCGAACTGCAGGACACGCTTGCTAGCAGTTCATATGTCCGCAGTCATCTGATTACTGCACACGGGTTGCATGCGCTTTCTGGCAGACAGCACCTGCTCGATGCCTTCCAGCAGCGCAGTCAGCAGGCAGCGCGCTACTGGAAACGAGCCCGCACCTATATAGCTATCTATCGTTTTTTTCCATTCATTCGTATGCTGGGGGTGTCCGGATCACTAGCCCTGGATAATGCACGTGTAGAGAGCGACATTGACATATTTACTGTATGTCGGAGTAAGAGAATCTGGATGACGAGAATGCTGGTGGTGGGATTTGCCAGGTTGACAGGCATGTACCGTACTGACCGGAAAACCGCGGGGAAATTGTGCTTCAATCACTTCGTAACCATGGATGGTCTGCAGATTGACCATCAGACGCTGTATACCGCGCATCTTTTCAGCCATCTTGTTCCTGGTTACGGACATGAAACATACCGGCATTTTCAACAGCACAATCTCTGGATCAGACGCTATGTGCCGAAATATCCCTGGTATCTGTATCCGCCTTTTCCAGTCTATGAAGACACGTTCGTCTCCCGGCTGGTGAAGCGATCCGCGGAACTGTTGTTGGGAGGCTGGTTCGGTGATATAGTAGAAAACGTATGCAAAAAAATCCAGCTGCACCGCATCGCCCGCGATCGCAGACGTCTCGCCCCTTCGGCGCAGGTAGTCACTACCGATGCCTGTCTGAGGTTTCATCTGGAATCACAGGAAATTGCTACATTAACTACGCTTGCTTCGCATAAAGACAAATGATACTTAAGGAGAATGCATGTTTGAAAAAGTTGTCCTGCCTAATGGTTTGCGGGTGGTGCTTGCGCCCATGCGGGACGTAAAATCCATATCCTGCACCGTATTTGTCGGGGCTGGTTCCCGGTACGAACAGCGGGATATCAATGGCATATCGCATTTTCTCGAGCACATGTTTTTCAAAGGAACAAAGAAGCGGCCTTCGGCTCTGGCCATATCAGAGGAAGTCGACGGTATCGGCGGTGAGTTCAATGCCGGGACGAGCAAGGAATATACGATTTACTACATCAAAGCTCGTTCCAAACACCTTGCCTTGACACTTGATGTGCTGTCAGACATGCTCCTCAATGCGACATTTGTGGAATCAGAGCTGGAACGGGAGAAAGGGGTCATCCTCGAAGAACTTAAAATGTATGAAGACATGCCCATGCGGGATATCGGCGAAATCTATGAACAGACCCTCTGGGGTGACCAGCCGCTTGGCTGGAAGACCGTAGGCACCAAAAAGGCGATCACCGCCACCACGCGGGCCAAAATGGTTGCCTACAAGAACAGCCTTTATACTCTGGACAATATGATCGTCGGGCTGGCAGGTGATTTTGATCCCAAAAAAGCACTTAAGCAGATTGAATTGTATTTCAGCGGTTTTCCTGCCAAACGACAGATCCAGTTTCTTCCGGTCAGGGAACACCAGACAGAACCGGTGTTTCACTTCCATCCCAAAAAAACCGAGCAGGCGCACCTGTCGATTGGAACCCGTGGTTTTTCCCGGTATGACCGGGATCGGTACACAGGCCGGGTGATGAATATCATTCTCGGGGCAAATATGAGTTCGCGCCTGTTTATCGCGGTGCGGGAACGGCAGGGACTCTGCTACTATGTGCACTCTGATATCAGCAATTACTACGATACCGGGGAATTCGATGTTCAGGCGGGGGTGGATCTGGATCGGATCAATCAGGCACTGGAGGCAATTCTCGTCGAGCTGCGGCGGATGAAGGATGAGTTGGTGACGGAAAAAGAGCTCCAGAAAGCCAAGGAATACATCAAGGGGCGGTTCGTGCTTTCCCTCGAGGACACCTCGGGCATGATCGAGTATCTCGGCATGCAGGAACTGCTGGAAGGCAAGATCCAAAGTGTGGATGAGATTTTTGAACGGTTCGATGCAGTAACGCGCAGGGATATCCGCCGGTTTGCCCAGCGGCTGTTTGACACAGCGAGATTGAATCTGGCACTCATCGCTCCCCGGCGGGTGGTGGATGAAGACGCAGTCCGGAAACTGCTTGTACTGTAGGGGCTGGCGAGCTTGTCAGATAGCGATAAACGATGGTAAAATCATACGCGTTGGGAGTTTCATCTATTAACCATGAGGGTTACGATTAAACAAAAACAGCGTCTCAATGAGCAGATCCAAACACCGAATGTTCGTTTGATCGATGAACGTGGTGGCCAGATGGGTATCCTGGCAACAACCGAAGCACTGGCCATTGCTGAGGAACGCGGATACGACCTCGTCGAGGTTGCTCCGGAAGCTGACCCGCCTGTCTGCAAGCTGGTTGATTTTGATAAACTGCGCTACGAGCGGAAAAAACAGCAGGAAAAAGCCAGAAAAATGTCCAAGAAAGCCGAGTTGAAGGAGATCCGTCTTTCTCCGAATACGAGCGAAAATGATGTTAATGTCAAGATTAATCAGGCTCGAAAATTTATTGAAGGTGGGGATAAGGTTAAAGCAACGATTAAGTTTATGGGGCGCGAAATTACCCATCCTGAACTCGGGAGAGATATTTTACAGAAGATGAAAGATGGTTTGCGGGATGTGGCGGAGGTGGAGCTTGCCCCTAGTTTTGACCGCCGGATGCTGTATATGATTTTCAAACCGGGTAAGGAAGAATAAGCAAAAAAAGCATCTTCTCTTTTCCGAAAAAATATGCTAAGCTTACAAATTGTCTGTCAGATATTCAATCATAGGTTGTGTCATGCCGAAATTACGAACCAAATCTGCGATCAAAAAACGCTTCCGCGTCACGAAGAACGGCAAGGTGGTGCGACTGTATGCCGGCGGAGCAAAACTTAAGGCGCACAAGTCCCGACGGACTGTCCGTAAATACGGGAAGGCAGTGCAGACTACCGGATCAGAAGCGCGCATGATCAAAAATTCATTAGGCAAATAAGTTGGGGAGCAGGAACTCATGACCAGAGTTAAACGCGGTGTGACGGCACGTGCACGCCACAAGAGAGAATTACAGCGGGCAAAAGGCTACCGGACGACACGCAGCAAGCATATCAAGAAGGCCAGAGAAACGAATCTACATGCAGGCGTTTACGCCTATCGTGATCGTCATAATCGTAAACGGGATATGCGGCGTTTATGGATCGTCCGCATCAATGCTGCAGTTCAGCAGTTCGGCCTCAGCTATCGGGAATTCATGTCGAATTTGAAAAAAGCTAATATTGTTATCAATCGTAAAGTTTTAGCTGAGTTAGCGGTAAGCGAGCCCAAAGCTTTCGAAGCTATTATTGCAGCAGCCAAAAAAGCCTGATAGATTGTCAGCCTGCTAGCAAGTCAGAGAACAGTATCCCTCAACGGATACTGTTTTTTTTTACTTGTTAGCGCTGGTATACGTGTAGTACTATACGGGCGCTGGATTCTTAATTCTTAGCATACGGTGAGGGTAGTGATGCATGACCAATTGGAAAAAATGAGGGCAGAGGCACTGCAGAGCATTAACGATGCGAAGACAGAAGCACGGCTTGAGGAATTACGCGTTGAATATTTGGGGAGAAAAGGACAACTTACAGCAATCTTGCGTTCGCTGGGTACGCTTGCGAGCGAGGAACGGGCTGTGATCGGCGCGCTTGCCAATCAGATTAAGACGCACCTTCAGGATGTGCTTGACGCCCGGAAAACCGAACTATTACAGGTTGTTTTTGCGGATCTGCAGGCTGAAGAGACTGACATAACCCTGCCGGCAGCTCCGAGCCCGCTCGGGCATCTGCATCCGATTACCTATGTCTGGAATCTCATCGAGGACATTTTCGCCCGTATTGGTTTTGAGGTGGCGTCCGGTCCGGAAGTGGAATGGGATGAATATAATTTTACCCTGCTGAATACGCCCAAGGATCATCCGGCGCGTGATACCCAGGACACCTTTTATCTGAATACGGATGTACTTCTGCGCACGCAGACCTCCCCGGTGCAGATCCGCTACATGAAAACCCATACCCCTCCCATACGCATCATCGCTCCAGGACGCGTGTACCGGCGTGATTATGACATGACCCACACTCCCATGTTTCACCAGTTTGAAGGGCTGGTCGTTGACGAACATATCACCATCGCCGATCTGAAGGGGACATGTATTTATGCGTTGAAATGCCTGCTTGGCGAGAGCACAGAACTGCGATTCCGGCCGCATTTTTTCCCGTTTACCGAGCCGAGCCTCGAGGTCGACGTGTCCTGCAGTATTTGCGGTGGTACGGGCTGCCGCACCTGCAAGCAGACCGGCTGGCTGGAAATGGCCGGGGCAGGGATGGTGCATCCCCAGGTGCTCCGCAATGTCGAATATGATCCGGAACGAGTATCCGGATTTGCCTTTGGTTTCGGCATCGACCGCATCGCCATGATGCGCTACGGGATCAATGATTTGCGCATGATGTTTGAAAATGATATCCGCTTTTTGAATCAGTTGTAAAAAGAGCAGTATCGGCGCACAAAAGGTACAACCATGTCCATACAAACAGTGATTGAATCTCGACAGCTTACCTGGATCGATGTCGAGGCACCCACGCATCAGGAACTGGCAGCCATCGGAGAACGGTTCGGTTTTCACGAATTGACGATCAATGATTGCATCAGCTATAACCAGCGCCCCAAGCTCGACGAATATCCGGACCATGTATTTGTTATCTTGCATTTTCCCGAATACTGCGAAGATACCCAGCGGATCTATACGAGGCAGATCAGCCTGTTTCTGAGTAAACGCTTCCTTGTCTCCATCCATACGGAGAGCAATGCATCACTGGAGCAGCTCATCGGAGAATGCCATCTGCGGGAAAACCGTTCCAAATTGCTTGATGCCGGGGCAGTCCATCTTTTTTATCTGATTATCGACCGATGCATGGATGCCGCATTCCCTGTTCTGGATGCGGTATCTGCCAGTCTGGAAAAATT
This sequence comes from bacterium, assembly GCA_029573015.1. Lineage (GTDB taxonomy): Bacteria > Patescibacteriota > CG2-30-54-11 > CG2-30-54-11 > CG2-30-54-11 > JAKQHK01. The sequence goes on along the minus strand of JAKQHK010000077.1, from coordinate 7,748 downwards.
AGAAGAAGAGGTGTTCAGCAAGCCATCCGAACAGACCGTCCAGGAAATTCCGGTCCTGCGTCGGAATATTATTAATTTTCGGAAAATCATCGGCCCGGAACGCGATCTCATCGCCAGCTTTGAACACAGTAGTTACGGTATATTTCCTGAAGATCTTGATATTTTTTTCGATGACATCCTCGATCATATCGAGAAAATCTGGTTAACCCTGCAGCATCAACTCGAGACCGTCGAAGGTCTATCCACGACCAACGACAGCCTGCTCACCCACCGGACCAACGAGACCATAAAGTTTTTAACCATATTTTCTGCGCTTATGCTGCCCCTTAGCGTCATAACCGGCCTCTGGGGTATGAATATGGTATGGTTGCCACTGGCAGGAAATCCGTTCGGTTTTTGGGGCATGCTGGGTTTCATGCTGATTGTTAGCAGTCTTTCCCTTTGTTTTTTTAAATGGAAAAAATGGATTTAGCCAGTAGAGGAGGGCGCTATGGCAGAAAATCCACTTATCCGTACCGGTATCATCATCCTGGGTGTCATTATCACGGTTGTATCAGCGAGCGCGGATTACACAGGAATCGGACAGCCATGGGGGACCGGTTTCGGGTACAAGCAATGGGCAGGGACCATACTCGGTATCATATGCATGATGACCGGGATGATTCTGAGCCGCAGGCGGGACAGCGAAGGATAATTTTTGTGCATAGAGCGATGCTAATTCATTATTGAGCGAGATAGCACTATGAGTGCGTATCAGCCGGCTCCGATCAAGCCATTAATCCCTTTTTCTGTCGTCGAACAGATAGATGCTCGTGTCGGTCGTATTGAAAAAGTAGAAGATATTGCGGATTCGGAGAAATTGGTGCGTTTGCGTGTCAATTTCGGGGATCATATCCGTTCCATTGTCGTGGGCATGAAAAAGGAACGGGAGAACCCGGGGGAAATCGAAGGTAGGCAAGCCCTGTTCATCGTTAATCTTGAACCGCGGCGGATCAGGGGTGAGCTGTCTGAAGGTATGCTTTTTGATATCGGGTATGCTGATGGGATTACGCCCGTGCTGGCAGTCCCGGAAGCACAAGTGCCAGATGGCGTCCGGGCTGGATAATCATCAGAGGAGGCAAGGATGGCAAATATGGCTTCTGAGCGCGTTTCTGAGGAGCTGAAAGTAGTATGGAGCGTCTGCGCGACCTGTTTTTCTATCGTCATCCTCGGCATTATTGCGTTCCTGTTTGCCAAACATGCGACGCGTTCTGATGCGGATCCTCAGGCACCGGATGCATAAATGCCCGGGGGGAGGTTAAGATAGAGATGCTTTTGGTTGTCTGTGATCCACTGCCCATTTTTTTCAGGATAATCAGACAGTCCGAGGCGTTTTTTTCACAGTTGAGCTATCATGGTCAGAAGAGGTAGAGGTGACAGGGAAACCAAAAGAATCACGTCTGGTGATCATCTGCGGACCGACTGCCAGCGGGAAAAGCACTCTCGCGCTGGAGGCTGCCCGTCTGATGCACAGTGAAGTCATCTGCGCTGATTCCCGGACGCTGTATCGGGGTATGGATATCGGTACGGCCAAGCCAGCGGTAACTCCACATGGGGATAACGTATCTCTTGACCAGTTCGTTCTGGTTGAAGGTGTGCCGCATTATCTGCTTGATTGTCTGGATCCGGATGAGTCGTTTTCAGCGGCTGATTTTCAGAAGCAGGCAGCCGCAATCATCTCGCACCTGCATGAGCGGGGAATCGTGCCGATCGTTGCCGGAGGTACTGGCCTCTACATCAAGGCGCTTGTTGATGGATACGTTATGCCGCCGGGCGGATATGATCAGGCGCTTCGCCAGAAGCTGGAAGTAAAACCGCTGACAGAACTCGTTCAGCTGCTGGGCAGGAGCGATCCGGCAGCTTTGACGCGGATCGATCTTCGCAATAAGCGGCGGGTAGTACGGGCTCTGGAGATCTGTCTGCTGACCGGTCAGCCTGTTTCGCAACAGCGGCAGGCCGCAGGTTCATCCTGGGATATTCTCCAGATCGGGGTAGAAGTTCCCCGTGAGGAGCTGTATCGGCGAATCGACGAGCGGGTCGATGCCATGATAGCTAACGGCTTGCTCATCGAGGTAACGCGTTTAGCTGAAAAATACAGCTGGGATCTGCCAGCCTTGAGCGGCATTGGGTACAAACAATGCCGCACGTATCTGCGAGGGGAGATATCGCTTCCAGAAGCAATTAGTATGATTAAGCGGGATACCCGCCATTATGCCAAGCGGCAGCTGACCTGGTTCCGCAGGGATGAACGGATCTTCTGGCTTCCGCCTGACCAGGTGGTCGCGAATATCTTACGCTGGCTGGGAGGGTCCTGAACGCATGGCAGCACACAGACAGCGCCCATCAGTATTGCTAGAAATCATCCTCGTCGGACTGGCTTGCATCATATATCTTGGGGTGCAGCTGCAGCTCGCCTGGAGTGACAGTACGACATCTGATGAGCCGGTGCATCTGCTCAGCGGCTATCTAGTTCTGACGCGCGGTGACTATACCGTTGATCCGGAACATCCGGTTTTGATCAAAGCGGTCGCTGCACTGCCCTTGCTCGTCCAGAATATTGCCTTTGACGACGAGCTGGAAAATCTGTTGCAGACAACTGATAATTACTATTATGACGCCCGCCGGGAAAGCATGGCGTATGCGGACCGCTGGCTCTATCTGCCGGGCAATCAGCCGGAACTCATGGTTTACTCCGCACGGCTCATGATGATCGGACTGAGTGTTCTCTATGGTCTCAGCCTGTATGGTATCGGGAGGCAGCTGTTCGGCAAGATAGCCGGTTTTATCGCATTAATGTTACTGTTTTCTGACCCGAATCTGCTGGCACATGGCCATCTGATCAACACAGATGTCGGGGTTGCGTTTGGCTACCTGCTGACTGTGTTCAGCTGGGGCAGGTTTCTCGAGCGAAAAACGCGTGGATGGTTTCTTGCCTCAGGAGTGGCGCTTGGTTTTGCCGTTTTGGGTAAATTTTCAGCGGTTGCCCTCGGTCCGCTTCTTATCGTCATGGCAGTGGTTCGTTTCAGGGTGTATGACCGTCTGGCAGGTCAACAATTTTTCCGCAGCCTTGGTCAGCTCGCTTTCTGGTGTCTGGGACTGGCTGGTATGACATTCCTGATGGTCTGGGCAGCATACGGTCTGCCTTTTACTCCGGATCGGACAGTTATCGAGACGGGGCATGCAGGTGAGGCGTACTGGCTGGTTGAGCTGGTGCCTTTGCAGCCGTTCCTCATGCCAGCTCACTTTTTTAAAGGTCTCTGGTTACTGCTTCGTGACATGTATATCAAGCGCGAAGCGTTTCTATTCGGGCAGACGAAACAGGGAGGCTGGTGGTACTATTTCCCGGTGGCTTTTATCGTTAAAACAACCATACCGGTGCTTTTGGCTGGTGCAACCGCATGCTGTTTCTGGCTTAAGAGACGGTCACGGATCTCCTGGAACTATGCCATGCTGCTCCTGGCACCTGTTTTTTTTATGTTCGTGTCCATACTCGGAACGATGAATATCGGTCACCGGCATATTTTTCCTGTTTATCCCTTTCTCTATCTGCTGCTGGGAGCGGCAGCAGCTGTTTTGCTGAGACGCATAACTGCGGTGACAGGTGGCAGACGGGTACTGGTGCTGGCTGGCTTTGCTGGTTTTGCTGTTTGGCAGGCATGGACGCTTGCCCGCAGCTACCCGATGTATATCGCGTATTTCAATGAAATGATTCCTGCTGATCAGAAATGGCTGGTGCTTAATGATTCCAACCTTGACTGGGGACAAAATGCCCGGGAGATCCGGAATGTGCTTGATCAGTATGGGATCAACCATCTCTATTGCACGTACTACTGGTCTATTGATCAGCTTCGCTATCACGGCACGGACTGTGAGGAGGTAACCACCGAAGCAGAGTATCGAGACCTTCCGGCTGGGGCATACTATCTGATTGATTCTTTTGATCTGAAGAAGCCGGAATGGTCATTTCTCAGGAATGAGGACAATCTGATCGATCGCAGGGAGAGCTTTTTCCTATATAAAATCTAGGTTATCCCTGTGACATAAACGGTATGAGATTAAACTCCTTGACACCACAAGTTGTTGTGTTAGAATACCCGCGTCGATACAACATATTGTGGTAAGAGTGGCCTGAAAAGAGGGTCATTTTTTGTGAAAACGGCTCCAGAGAAAGGAAATGTATGTCATCCCTGACACCCAAACAGATCAAAAAACGTGATGGTCGCGTTGTTGAATTTGACCCGGAAAAAATCAGTAATGCTATCTATAAAGCAGCCCGTGAAGTGGGTATCAAGGACGAGAAACTTTCTGCCGACATCACGGATCGGGTGGTTCTCATCCTGGAGAAACGTTTTAACGGTCATACCATTCCGACTGTCGAACAGGTTCAGGATATTGTCGAGGAAGCGCTCATCATCCTCGGTCAGGTCAAGATCGCCAAAGCCTATATCCTCTATCGTGAGGAGCGCAAAGAACTCAGGGAAGCCAAGGCACGTATATTGGACGGAGCCGAGGACGAACTGAAATTGACCCTGAATGCCACCAAGGTGCTCGAGCGCCGCTATCTGCTCAAGGACAAAACCGGGAAAGTCATTGAGACTCCCAAGCAGATGTTCGAACGGGTAGCAAAAGCTATTGCTAAGGCTGACCTCAAACACGACCCCAAAGCTGACATCAAAAAGACCGAGGAGGAATTCCTCGAAATGATGACCAATCTGGAATTCATGCCCAATTCTCCTACCCTCATGAACGCCGGTACGGAAATGGGGCAGTTGTCTGCCTGCTTTGTGCTGCCTGTGGAAGACTCTATGGAGAAAATATTTGATTCCCTCAAGAACACGGCCCTAATCCATCAGACGGGTGGCGGTACCGGCTTCAGTTTTTCACGCTTGCGCCCGCATGATGATATCGTCAAATCAACCGGCGGTATTGCGTCCGGCCCGATATCCTTCATGCGTGTGTTTGATATGGCCACCGAGGTGATCAAACAGGGCGGTCGCCGGCGCGGAGCCAACATGGGCATTCTGCGGGTTGATCATCCGGATATTCTTGATTTCATTGTTGCCAAGGAAAAGAACGATGCCCTGAACAATTTTAATATTTCTGTGGGTATCACAGAGAAATTCATGGATGCAGTTGAGAAGGACGAGGAATACGAACTGATCAACCCGCGTACCAAGGAAGTTTCCCGCAAGCTCAATGCCCGGAAAATTTTTGACATGATCGTGACCATGGCCTGGAAAAACGGCGAACCGGGTATTATTTTTCTCGATCGACTTAACAAGGACAATCCCACCCCGGCCATCGGAGAAATTGAAAGCACCAATCCCTGCGGAGAGCAGCCGCTGCTGCCGTATGAGTCCTGCAATCTCGGCTCCATTAATCTCGGGCGCATGGTCAGCACCGGTAATGGATCAGTGGAGATTGACTGGGATAAACTGGAAAAAACCGTGTATACCAGTGTGCATTTTCTTGATAATGTCATCGACGAGAGCAAATTCCCGCTTGAGAAAATCAGTGAACTGGTGCACAGCAACCGCAAGATCGGTCTGGGCGTCATGGGTTGGGCGGATATGCTCATCCTGCTCAACATTCCCTACAATAGTGACGAAGCTATCCGTCTGGCTGACAAAGTCATCAGTTTCATCCGTGACAAAGCTATAGCCGCATCTACGGCTCTTGCTGTGAAGCGCGGGACATTCCCCAACTGGGAGAAGAGCATTTATAAAAGCAAAAATCTCAAGCTGCGCAATGCAACCCTGCTGACCATCGCTCCTACCGGTACGATCAGCGTTATTGCTGGCTGTTCATCCGGCGTAGAGCCGCTTTTTGCCGTCTCATTCATTCGCAATGTCATGGAAAGTACAGAACTGCTCGAAGTCAACGCTCTGTTCGAGGAGGAAGCCAAGGAATCAGGTTTCTACAGCGAATCGCTTATGCGCCGGATCGCCAAACAGGGGCATGTCCAGAATATCGATGAAGTTCCGAAAGCAATCAGGGATATCTATGTTACTGCCCACGAAGTCAGCCCGGAATGGCACATCCGCATGCAGGCAGTGTTTCAGAAGCATGTCGATAATGCCGTCTCCAAAACCGTCAATTTTTCCCATGATGCCACAACAGAGGATATCGAAAAAGTATATATGCTCGCCTGGCATCTCGGATGTAAAGGTGTAACCGTATACCGTGATCAGAGCCGTGAGGAGCAGGTACTGAACATCGAGAAAGTCAACCGCGTATCCCGTGAGGAAGATAAATCAAAAAAGGAACCAGAGGTGGTTCAGGAGCTTGATGATACCTCCAACATGGTTACGGTGGGTTCTGAGTTCGCGGGCGGCTGCGTAACTTGTACCATTTAGCATAATGGGCAAGCTGAACATTCATTAGTACGTATCGCCTGCCGCTCTTGGGCAGGCGTTTTGGTAGGAGGAAGGCACCATGAAATGTCCGAGTTGCGGTCATATTGATACCCGGGTTGTGGATTCACGGGATATCGAGGGCGAACTGGCCATCCGCCGCCGGCGTAAATGCGCCAAGTGTAAATACCGTTTCACCACGTTCGAGCGGGTGGAGATGGGCAGCCTGGCTGTGCAGAAAAAAGACGGTCGGCGCGAACCCTACAGCCGAGAAAAACTGGAACGCGGTATCAAGCGGGCAGCAGAAAAGCGCCCCATCCCCGCTGAAGCGATCAATGATCTGGTCGCCAAAGTCGAAGCTGAACTGCGCGGTATGTCGACATCCGAAGTGAGCAGCCGCCAGATCGGCCAGGCAGTCATGAAGCGCCTACGCAGCATGGATAAGGTCACCTACATCCGCTACGCCTCTGTCTATAAAGAATTTGAAGATCTTGATTCGCTGGAAGACGAGCTGCGCAAGCTGCTGCGCCGGAAGAAAGCAAATTGACCGGGATCATTCCGGTACGCAACGCTTGGTTGTCTGCCGGTGTCTAGAGAGTCGTCAGCCGGTCTTTCAGGCTCGCAATGGTATCGAGGCTGTCATGATAGCCATACCACTGGTAGGCATCTTCGTACCAGTTGTAATGGTATATGTCTGAATCAGATATGAGCAGATACAGGTAGTAGCTGCCTTTAGGTTCGCTGTAGCGCGGAATTTCAATATTTAGGTCAGACCGCAGGTCATGCTGCAGCTCCCCGGTCTGCGGTTCGACCAGAACAGCCGGTTGCAGGAATGCCGGCACATCGTTGGAATTATTGACAGGTTCCGGCGAAAAAGCCAGGAGACAATGACCGGTCGGGAGATCGGTTTCCGCTCCAGAGGGGAGATTGCCGCAGACAGTGAAGTAGGATGTGTAGTTAGCAGGTATACTGTAGTCAGCCATATCCTGCAGGTAGAGGTTGTCAGAAAAGTAAATAGTGTGCTTTGACCCGACTGACGCGGTATATGCTTGGTAGCTGATGTTCTGTGCTCCGTTACCTTTGCAGGCGTTGACTGCGTAATTCAGTTCTGCATATACGAGATTGGAGAAATCTTCGCAATCACCTCCCTGATTGGTCAGGATCTGTTCCAGGCTTTGGAGATAGTCATTTTTTTCAACCAGGACACTGTCATCCTTGTAGGTGAGCTGGAAATCGTCGTGATTCACATACGCCAGACAGCTGATCTTGATCGTACAGGTAGAGTCCTGCACCTGATAACATTTTTCATCGATTGCGGCGCGTATATCGGAAAATTCCTGTTTGTCTGTGATGCTC
>JAKQHK010000072.1 GCA_029573015.1 bacterium | reverse complement strand
AATCTGTACCCGTATCAGTTCGCTGTTCGGCGGTGAATTTATTTTTCCCGACCAGGCTCGCTGGGGAGTGGCTCAGGGTGCGTTGGCTGCTGCTCAAGAGTTGTAACAGGTATGCCATGTTTACGCTAACTGATTTGCAGGCAAAGAAAAAAGCGGGTGAGAAAATCAGCGTTCTCACCTGTTATGATTATGCCATGGCTAAAATTCTCAGCAGCGCCGGGATTGATATGCTGCTTGTAGGTGACAGCCTTGGCATGGTTGTCCTCGGATACGACACTACCCGTCAGGTGACTATGGCTGATATGCTTCGGCATACCGAGGCAGTTGTGCGGGGGAATACCGCAGCACTGGTCATCGCTGACATGCCGTATGGATCTTATGACAGTCCAGCTAGTGCAGTTGCCAATGCCCGGGCTTTCCTCGATATCGGGGCGCACATGGTAAAAGTCGAACGGGGCAGCGAAATAGCTCCTGTCATCAAAGCGCTGGTTTCTGCAGACATACCGGTCATGGGTCATCTGGGACTGACCCCGCAAACTGCAGCGAATTTCAAAGTCCAGGGCAGGGAAGTAGAGGCAGCCGTAAAAATCAGAACTGATGCCAGATTGCTCGAACAGCTCGGAGTGAGGTCATTAGTCCTTGAGAGCATCCCGGCGCAGCTAGCCGGAGAGATCACATCATCTCTTCGTATACCAACTATCGGCATTGGCGCCGGTTCGGATACTGACGGACAGGTGCTGGTTCTTTATGACATGCTAGGGTTGTTTGATGATTTTTCTCCAAAATTTGTTAAAAAATATGCGCAGCTGGCTGATCGTATCCGTCAGGCTGTTACCTCCTATTCGGCTGACGTGCGTGCCGGAAAATTTCCTGATGCTTCACACAGCTATTTGTAGAATTTTGCTGTTATTTGGTTAGGGATGCATGCATCCAACTGATATCCTCATCATCGGAACCGGATCCATGGGTCTGGGGCTGGCTGGCATCCTGGCAAGTCATTCCGGCATCCCTGTGCGCGTGTACAGCCGTTTGCCGGCAGATACCACGAGAACCATTGTTTTGACAGGCAGATATTCCTGCTCTGTTCCGGTACGGGGGGTGAGTGATCCAACATCGAGTACTTCGGGAACACTGCTGATTGCTTGCGTTAAAGCGTATGATCTTGCTCCTGTATTAAAAATCGTATACCAGCAGGCAATTCAAGCTCCAGCACTTGTGCTTCTGCAAAACGGTTTTTTTATCAAGGATTTTGCACAAGAAACCTTTGATGCGCTCGGTATCGAGAAGCGCCCCGAGCTGGTGCGCATGATCACGAGCATGGGTATGAACCGGACCGGACCGGTTACAGTCGAGGTAGCCGGTTTGGGTGAAACAGCTCTGGAAGCAGGAGAAACCGGCAGCTGGCTGGCTGAATTGCTGGTTCATTGCGGGCTGCCCGCCTATCCAGCCGCTACGATGGGTGATAAAGAAATCGAAAAAGCAGTTGCCAACAGTGTTATCAATCCCCTAACGGCAGTGTACCGCGTGCCGAATGGTGCGTTGCTTTGCGAGCACGCTTTCCGGGAGCGCATGCATTTGCTCTTGCAGGAGGATGCTTTAGTTCTGCAACACCTGGGGTATCAGGTAGAGGTTACGGTTTTATTTGAAAATATCAGGAAAATAATAGACAATACCGCTGGGAACCGGTCTTCCATGCTTCAGGATGTAGAAGCAGGCCGTCCGACAGAGATCGCGTTCCTGAATGGTTTCATCATTCGGAAAGCAGGGGAAATGGGGATACCCGTCCCTGCGAATCAGGCGGTTTACGAACAGGTCATCCGGAGCACAACCGGTTAAGGTCGAGGTCTTCACGTATGTGAGGAGAAAAACATGCTAGTATTGGACAGTGTGGAGAATGTGCAGGAAATGATCCGCATGTGGCGGAAGGATGGGGATGTGATCGGTTTTGTCCCTACCATGGGTTTTCTGCATGACGGCCACCTGAGCCTTGTACGGGCTGCCAAGTCGCAGTGCGAGCGGGCGGTGGTCAGTATCTTCGTCAATCCGACCCAGTTTGGGCCGGGTGAGGATCTGGATGCCTATCCGCGTGATATGGAACACGATGTCGCCCTGCTGGAAAAGGAGGGGGTTGATCTTGTTTTTGCACCCAAACCAGAAACCATGTATGCGCGCGATCACAGTACCGTGGTTATCGTCCAGGGATTGTCCCATGTTTTGGCTGGTGAACACCGGCCGACGCATTTTGCCGGGGTGACCTCGGTAGTTGCCAAGCTGTTCAACATCGTGCGTCCGGACAAGTCATATTTCGGGCAGAAAGATTTTCAGCAGGTGAAAATTATTGAACGCATGGTTCGCGATCTGAATTTCCGGACACAGGTGATCATGATGCCGATTGTACGTGAGCCGGATGGACTAGCCATGAGTTCGCGCAACACCTATCTGACACCGGAACAGCGCCGGCAGGCTTTGATCCTGAGCCAGAGTGTCAAATGGGCTGAGAAGACCCATGCTGCCGGAGAGACAGATGTCCAGAAAATCATCACCACAGTTACCCAGATGATCAGGGCAGCTGGTCCTGATCTGGAAATAAAATATGTTACGGTGGTTAATCCGAAGACACTTGAGCCAGTCGCGAAGGTTGGGCGGGGGGCGGTTCTGCTCATCGAGGTCTATGTCGGAAAAACGCGGCTGTATGACAATGTAATTTTTTAACTCCATGATGTACTGAGATTGCCATGTCCCGAATTAATCGTGACTCGCAATCACAGTAAAAATGATTTTTGTAGGTGTGCGTGCGGTAGTTAGTCGAGATAGCGGCTGATTTGTTCAGCAGTTACTTCACCGGCACGGATGATAGTATAGGGAGTGGTCGTCAGGTCGAGAACCGTCGATGAAATCCCGGAGCCGCATGTGCCGTCGAGGATGATATCAACTGCTTTTTCCAGCTCAGGTTCGAGAGCAGTCCGTGCGGTAGGTGCCAGTGCGCCTTTGGTATTGGCGCTGCTGGCAACGAGCGGTTCGTCGAGCATGCTGATCAGGGAACGGGTCAGATCATGGTCCGGCAGACGGATGCCGATTTTTCCCTGGCTGCCGCAGATAAGCTTCAGTCCCTCAGCAAAGCGCGATGTTCTGGATTGCGGCAGGATGATTGTCAGTGCTCCCGGCCAGCAGTCAGCGAGCAGCAATTTTAGCTTGCCGCTTATCATGCTGTCAGTTAATTCCTGAAGCTGGTCGACAGAGGAGATAAGCACAGCAGTCGGCTGGTCAAGCGGGCGTTTCTTACAGGCATAGAGCTTGCGGATGCCAGCGGTTGATCCGAGGGCTGCTCCGATGCCATAGACGGTATCAGTCGGAAAAACCGCCACGCCGTTATGTCTGAGGATATCTGCCGCAGCTTCCAGCTGTGATGGTTGGGCAGTCATGGCATGTTCCTCGTATTTTCATTACATCTGGGCGATAACGACCCGGGCAAGATTCAAACCGTCCTTGAGTACCTCAAGTTTCGCCTGGGGAAGATATTTCAGGATAAGACCACGCATGGGTGCGAGTTGTTCCGGATCAATTTCAAAAAGCATAATACCGTTGTGGAGCAGGAACTGCGGAGCCTGGGAAAGCAGCCGATCATAGAACTCCAGTCCGGTTGGTCCGCTTACTAGCGCTGACTTCGGTTCATATTGCGTGATTTCCGGTTCAAGCTGGGGATAGCGTGCTTCGCTAATATAGGGGAGATTTGCCGCGATGATATGGACCGGATGCGGTAGGGGGAGGAGTAGGTCTCCATGCAGAAAAGCGATATTTTTTTCCAGTCCAAACATGCCGGCATTAACGCGGGCGACTTCGAGTGCGGACTCTGAGGAGTCGATGGCGAATATCTTCACAAAATTAACGGCTTTTGCCACACAGACCGCGATGCATCCGCAGCCTGTCCCGACATCGGCCACAGTCAGCTGTTCCTGACCGTATTCCCATTTTTTCACATAATTCAACACTTTATCAACCATGAGCTCGGTTTCTGGACGGGGGATGAGCACGCGATTATCAACCATGAAGCGGGTTCCGTAGAATTCCTTGTAGCCGATGATATAGGCGATCGGCTCCCGTTTCATGCGGCGCAGCAGCACTTGCTTGTACTGTTCATAGAGATCCGGCTTGAGTTTTTTGGTCCAGTTTTTGACCAGTTCTTCCCGTGATACCCCCAGGACAAACATCATGAGGACTTCGGCATCCAGACGGGGCGTGCCGCAGCCAGCCTGCGCCAGCTTGATGGAGCTTTGGGCGATGATATTGGCGACCAGCATTTCATCAAGCGAGGTCGCGGCAGCAATCTGCCGATCTTCTGTGTCCTCCTGCTGCTCGCGGAGCAGATGCCAGTGACCGTCTTTATCCCGGACAAGCTTGCCGGTATTCTGGTCCTTGGGCTGGGAGGAGGCGTGCGGGTCTTTGGTTTCCGTCTTGATTTCTACCATGGCTGTTCGGCTTTAGGGGATAGAATGTAGAATATAGAATTTAGAATATATAACAATGTGTAACAATACATAACACTATTTAACAATCAATCACAATGTCTAACTAAAATTTACCTAGTTTGGGCGAGGAGTTCCGTCTGTTCTGCCAGGATAAGTGGGTCAATGATGCGGTCCAAATCTCCGTTCATGAAACCGGGAAGATTGGAGAGACTGGTCTTGATGCGGTGGTCGGTGATCCGGTCCTGGGGGTAATTATAGGTGCGGATTTTTTCACTTCGATCGCCAGTGCCTACCTGCAGCTTGCGGGCATCACCCCGTTCTTTCGCCTTGCGCTCCTCTTCGATGTCATAGAGGCGCGAGCGCAGGATGCTCATAGCTTTGTTCTTGTTTTTTAGCTGGGAACGTTCATCCTGGCAGGTGACCACCAGCCCGCTCGGCAGGTGGGTGATGCGCACGGCAGAGTCGGTCGTGTTGACGCTTTGGCCGCCATGACCGCTGGAACGGTAGACATCGATCTTCAAATCTTCGGCATTGATTTCAATATCAACTTCCTCTGCTTCAGGCAGCACGGCAACCGTTGCGGCAGATGTATGGATGCGGCCGCTTGCCTCTGTCACCGGGATACGCTGTACCCGATGGGTACCGCTTTCAAACTTGAGGCGGCTGTAGGCACCATGGCCATAGACGCCAAGGATTACTTCCTTGAACCCGCCGACTCCTGATTCGTGCTTGTCGAGAATTTCTGTCCTGTAGCCTTTTTCATCCGCATATTTGAGGTACATACGCAGCAATTCCGCCGCGAACAGGCTGGCTTCCTCCCCTCCGGTGCCTGCCCGGATCTCTATGATAACGTTCTTTTTGTCGCGGGGATCCTGCGGCAGGAGCATGATTTTGAGTTCTTCTTCGAGCTTGTCGCGTTTCTGCTTGAGTTCTTCTAGCTCTGCGCGGGCCAGCTCGAGGAGCTCTGCATCGCTTTCCGTATGAATAACTTCTTCGGTTCCTTCGATGTCGTGCACGATCTTTTCATAGACATGAATCTGCGTAACGATCGGTTCGAGCTCGGAAAATTCAATGCCGACTTCCTGGATTTTATCCGGATTATCGGCGATATGTTCATCCTGCATGAGGGCGCGCAGTTCATCGTAGCGGGTGAGGATTTTGGTGAGTTTATCGAGCATGGGTGTGTGATATTTATTATAGACAAATCCAATAGTATCACAGACTCTATTACTCTGCTAAGTAGATTTTTAATAAGTAAGTTTGATATACTTATATACTGTTATGGTGACAAATGCGGAAGGTATCATGGATCAACTACCTGGGGATTTATCGTCGTTCCTTCGCGATCTGTCGGAAGCAGAAAATGCCCAATTGCACATGTTACTCTGCCATTATAACGTGTCAACTGATATGTTGGCTGAACATCATTGGCAGTTGGTGAGATTACTGGTGACATGCTTGGGATCAGATCAAACGCATGGACCAGATCATGCTCTTTGGGACTATCGTACTGCACGTTATTTAATAACAGGTGGAAGAGATAGAGGATTAGAAAGGGACGATGATCGATCATTGCTGGATATGTGTCTTTGTCATGATATTGGGTATGTATTTCCAGGTGATACTGATCAAGATCATGTAGTAAAAGGATCGAAATGTATTGCTGCTTTTTCCGGTATGGGTATCGTTTTAACGCCTGAGCAAACATCAGAAATGCAAATCGCCTGTCACTACCACGGTATTCTTCCTTTTCTGGCAGGTACTCAGTATGAAGAACCGATGCAGGAAGAAGCATACGCAAACACTGTACAGGAGATATGTCAAATACAGGCAGCATCTCCGGATGTGTATACACGGTTATTAGCGGTTATGTGTGCTGATTTGCTTGATCAAACTGGCATCCATGGGTTAAAAAGGTCTTCGAAATACTATTTACGCTATTATCGAGAACATCCTCAAGGCAAGCCTGCAAGACGAAGTAATGGAGAAACACGATGGAGGCTACATGCCGAGCGTAAAAAAAATCCCAATTCATTGGGAGAGAGCTTTATCGATAATATGACGTATTGGCTTTTAAGACCTTACCGGACATTACGCAATTTACGGATACGCAAATGGCTTATCGGTGATAACACAGGTGAAGTAGACGAAGCGTATAGAATACTATGGCATGATATGTATGAAAGAGCTTTTCAGTTGTCGTATGATTATGCTCAACAAGGATATGAAAAATTATTAACCTATGTCCGGTTTGTTGCTGCCTGGATGAAAGCCAATGCCGAAGAACCGAATTTATCTTCGCATTTACCGGATTTTGATGATTGGCTGATGCAAAATCCATGAAAATTCACCGACATCAATAAACTGTTGAGTTTAAACTGTAAGATACTTACTGGTTATTATCTTGATGATCATAGGTTGTATCAATTTTTTTGGAAAACCCTTAAGTTGATTATGTCGTATAAAAAATATACACTATAAGCCAAACATTTTACCAGTTCAGGATGATTCTTTGGCTATTTTTTCTTCACTTCCTTCATTCCAAGAGCAATGCAACCTGATTTGCGATCAGCTTTTTCTGCGTGTGAATTCTAACGACTTGGGCACTATTACTTCTGCACCGCTGATGCTCGATATACTTCACGAATTTACCCTGCGCGGCGGGAAGCGCATCCGTCCGGCGTTGTGCTACTACGCGTACCAGTGCTTCCGTGCTGACCGGCTGGATGCGGTATTGCAGGCAAGTTTAGCTTGCGAGCTGCTGGAAACTTCCCTGCTCATCCATGACGATATTATGGATGAAGCATCAACGCGGCGCGGTGGAATGACCGTGCACCGGATTTATGAACAGGTAGCTCTCGGTAAGGGATTGTCTTTCGGTCAGGCACGGCGCTATGGCGAGTCCATGGCCATGCTCGTCGGGACAGTTGCTTCGCAGCTTGGTTTGCAGGTCTTGCAGGAGTGTAATTTTCCAGTGGAAGTCCGTGATCAGGCGGCACAGCTGTATCGGGAGGTATTGATCGATGAGCAGTACGGTCAGGCTATGGACATGCAGCCCAGGCAGGCTGGGGAGTATAATGGCGCGTATGCTCTGGAGCTTGCCAGGAATAAAACAGCCCGCTATACGACCGAGTTGCCCTTGATGCTCGGCTGCACTCTGGCAGAACGTCGCGATATGCTCCCGGCCTTTCAAGAGATCGGGCGCGATATCGGTATCGCTTTCCAAATCAAGGATGATATCCTCGGTGTTTTTGGCAGGGAAGAGGTGACCGGTAAGAGTGTGAGCGATGACATCCGTGAGGGAAAAAAGACATTGCTTGTGTCCTGCACTTGGGAAGATCTTTCACCGGCAGACCGTGCCGTCCTTGCCAGAACAGTCGGTAATGCCAATGCTTCGGATGAGGATGTAGCAGAAGTTCGGAAGCTCATGCGCGTGAGCGGCGCCCTGGCAAAGGCAGAGGCAGAAGTTGTACGCCTGCTCAATGCCGCAAGAGCGCAGCTCGACTCACTCGGATTGCGGTCCGAGGGCAGGGAGTTTATCCGGGAAATTATTGATTTTGTTCGGACAAGGGAATATTAGGCAGAGAGCGATGAGCCACATCGTTTGCGAATGACATAGCTAGCGATAGACTTCTTTTCGGTGAGCGATACGCAGTATGATAATTTTATCACCATTACTGTCAAAAATGATTCGATAATCGCCCACTCGAAACCGGCAGTCTCCCAGGGAAGAATTGATCATTTTTTTTGCGTTAGCAAACGGATTGTCTCGAAATCGCTCCAGGGCATTTCGCAGGCGCTTTTGCGCCAAAGGGTCAAGCTTTTTGATATCTTTGACTGCCGTGGCAGTATAGAGAAGCTCGTACCGCACGTGTGGTCTATCCTTAGGTCTAATAAGCAGAGGTTGAATGATCAGAGTGCCCCGAATACTTCATCATGCGAATAGACCTGACCTTTTCTGTATTGTTCGCGAGCAGTTTTAATAGTTTCCAAGTATTTATGATTGGCTGCTGCAAGCAGATCCTCGAACAGGTCGATATCCACGATTGCTGAGGTTATCTTGTTGCGGTTTTTGATCAATAGATATTCTTTGTTGTTGGTAATGGCATCCAGTGCTGTTGCTAAATTTTCCCGCAATGTTGAAACAGGTATGATGGTGTTCATGGTATATTAGTACTAATGAATTGTACAAATATAATGTACGATTATAATAGAAGTATGTCAAGAGCGCACATACAAAAAAACCCCGAGAGATCGGGGCTTTTTATACGCAGACTTTTTTGCAGATTGCTTATTTCTTTTTTGCCGGCTTGTCTTCTTTGGGTGCTGCCTTCTTTACTGACGGTTTCTTGGTTTTTTTCTTGGCATCTTCTTCCATCTGCAGTTTGATCTTGCCGAGCAGTTCTTCGTTGCTCAGCTCTTTGGGTTCCTCGATTTTTTCTTCTTTCTTGGGCTTTTTGGCTTGCTTCTTCTTGGCTTCGTCCTGATGCTGCTGGGCTACAGCAATGCGTTTCTGGAAGCGGTCGACCTGACCGGCTGTATCAACCAGGACTTGCTGGCCGGTGAAAAAGGGATGGCATTTGGAGCAGAGCTCGGTCTTGATCTCCGGAATGGTAGCCTTGGTCATAAAGGTGTTCCCGCATACGCAGGTGACCTTGCAGTCAACAAATTGGGGATGGATCTCTGGCTTCATGAATCGAACCTGATAAGAAATAGTCTGGTGCCTGAGCGGCATTCAGTGTAACACAATTTGTTATTTTATGCTAGTTGGCTCGCTCTGGCAAGGGCTTTCTGCCTTGATGTATCAGCATCGTTTCAGAGACTTGTATTGCTGCGTGTCGACTGGATAGTCTTGATCCGGGTTTCAAGTTTGGCGCGGGGTAGCAGGATTTTATGCTGACAGGTCGTGCAGACCAGTCCAATATCCGCACCGAGGCGGATGATTTTCCAGTCGTATCCGCCGCAGGGGTGTTTTTTCTTCATAGTGACAAGGTCGTCGATCTGAAAGTCCCTGATCATGCTGTTTGCTGATTTAATGGCGTGAAGTGGCTGTTTTCTTCCGGGGGCGTTGTGCCGGCGCGAGCATGACATGCCGCAGGACATCATCCATCTGTTCTACAGCGTGAATATGCAGCTGTTTGCGGATTTTATCTGGAAGCTTGGTGAGCTCGGCTTCGTTTTTTCTGGGGATAATCACATTGGGGATACCGGCACGGTGGGCAGCCAACAGTTTCTCCTTCAATCCGCCGATAGGCAGGACATTGCCGCGCAGGGTAATTTCTCCCGTCATAGCGAATTCGGGCGAGAGTGCCTGCCGGGTGAGGGCAGAGACAAGCGCTGAGGTTATGGCAATGCCGGCAGAAGGACCGTCTTTCGGAACAGCGCCTTCGGGTACATGGATATGCAGGTCCAGTTTGTCATGGAAATTTTTAGGGAGGTTAAACTGTTTTTCACGAGCCCGGATATAGCTGAGTGCTGCCTTGGCAGACTCCTGCATGACTTCCCCGAGCTGGCCGGTGATGGTGAGATTGCCCTTGCCGGGCATAGTCGCGACCTCGATAGGCAGGATGGTGCCGCCGACCTCAGTCCAGGCCAGCCCCGTGGCTATGCCGATCTGGGGTTTGGTCTCTCGCTCCTCCTTCTGGTATTTGGCTGGACCGAGGAACGCGTTCAGATCCTTGGCGGTAATGGCATGCGTATCCTGCTGGTTGGCTGGTTTGTCAACGAGCTGTTTGGCAATCTTGCGGCAGATCTTGGCTACCAGCCGTTCTGCCTCGCGGACGCCCGCTTCCTTGGTGTACTCGCTGATTATCTTTTTGATCATGGCAGTACTGAATACAGGTTTGTTGCGGTGCTCGAGGCCATGTTCGGCGATCTGGCGCGGGATGAGGTGCCGCTGCATGATGGCGATTTTTTCCTCCTGGGTATAGCTGGAGAGCTGGATGATTTCCAGCCGGTCCACGAGTGGTTCCGGGATGTTGTAGAGCATATTGGCAGTCGTTATGAAAAGGACTTGGGAAAGATCGTAGGGTATTTCCATGAAATGGTCGACAAAAGCATTGTTTTGCTCCGGATCAAGCACCTCGAGCAGAGCTGCGGTCGGGTCGCCACGCAAATCGCTGTCCATTTTATCCACCTCGTCGAGGAGGATGAGCGGATTGATGACTTCTGCCTTCTTCATGCCGTTGATGATGCGGCCAGGCAGCGCGCCGATATAGGTGCGGCGGTGACCGCGGATTTCTGCTTCATCACGTACCCCGCCGAGCGAGATGCGGATAAAATGCCGGTTGAGCGCCCGGGCGACCGACTTGGCGAGCGAGGTTTTGCCCGTGCCGGGCGGACCGACGAAGCAGAGGATCGGTCCCTTGGAATCAGGAGCGATTTTTTTGACTGCCAAGAATTCAAGAATGCGTTCTTTGACTTCCTGCAGTCCATAATGGTCTTCATCGAGAACCGCGGCGACCTGTTTCAGCTCGATGGCATCCTCGGTTTTTTCGTACCAGGGAAGGTCGAAAATTAGATCAAGATAGGATTTGATTAGTCCGTATTCCGGGGAGAGCGAAGGAATTTTTTTAAGTCGTTTGATTTCATCCTTGACCTGTTTGGCAGCCTCCTCGGGTAGCTGTTTTTCCGTTATCTGTTTATACAGATCCCGGTATTCTTCATCCTCCTCATCCTCAACCTTGAGTTCTTCCTGGATGGCTTTGAGCTGTTCGCGGAGATAGTATTCCTTTTCCGCCTGCTTGAGCTTCTGGTTGGCTTTTTCGCGGATGCGGATGCTCACATTGCTGATTTCACATTCTTTCTCGAGCAGTCCTCCGACCGCATTAAGCTGTTTTACCACATTTGTTTCGGCGAGCAGATTCTGCTTTTCCTCTATGGTGGCTGGCAGGTAATTGGCGAGGATATTGAGATACTGCATGACATCGTCGAGATTATCGACGACATTGAGCAGGTCTTCGGGTACGTGCTGGATAAGTTTGATATAGTCACCCAGCTGGGAGATGACAAAGCGTTTGGCTGCCTCCAGCTCGATCGGATCTGCGTCTGCCTCGTCCGGCATATAGCTGAATTCTGCCTGCATGATGCCGTTTTCTTCTACAAATCCTTCTACCCGCACCCGGCGCAGACCGAGCAGGATGAGGCGGATGGAGGATCCGGGTAAACGGACATGCTGGGCGATTTCCGCGAGCGTGCCGATATGGTAGAGGTCTGTCTCCGGATCGACGAGATTTTTCTGGGTGTCTTTTTGGGTGAGGACGACGATTTTTTTATTAGTATCAAGGCTTTGGTCGACTGCCCGCAGGGAATCCTGCCTGCCGACGATCACCGGCGCGATCACTTCCGGAAACAATACCAGATTGCGCAGGGGGAGAAGGGGATACATTCTTTTTTTCGGTGGTGTTTTTTCGGCTGTCTGCTCCGGAAAAAATTCAGGAAACTTGTCCTTGTACCTATTAACGTCGGTGGTTTCCTTCAGGACAGGCACCGGAGCGAACATTTTTAATAGTTTGGCAATCATGCGACAACCTTGTCTGTAGTTCGTGCTGCTGCCTTGGCTGCAGAGCGGATTAATTTTGGTTTTTTACCTTGGGTGACGGTTGATGCCTCTACCCTGCATTCAACGACATCAGCGGGAAACGGCATCTGGAACATGATATCTTCCAGAATGGATTCAACGATGGTCCGGAGCGCCCGGGCTCCGGTTTTGTACTGTTGGCTTTTGGCTGTGATTGCCTGAAGAGCCTGTTTACTAAAGGTGAGGGCTACGCCGTCGAGCTCGAACAGCTTGGTGTACTGTTTGATTATGGCATTTTTTGGCTGGGTGAGCACCTGCAACAGTTCAGCAATGCTCAGCGGTTTCAGCGGGGCAATGATTGGCAGCCTGCCGACCAGTTCGGGGATCATGCCGAAATGGAGCAGATCGTCGGCAAACACATGCTCGAGCAGCTGGAAGCGCTCGATATGATCTTTGTGCTTGTTCTGCAGCTCTCCGCCAAAACCGATGCTTCCCAGCTTGTTGAGCCGGTGTTCGATGAAGGTTTCAATACCTTCGAACGCACCTCCGCAGATGAAGAGGATATTTGAGGTATTGATCTTGATATATTCCTGCTGGGGATGCTTGCGACCGCCCTGAGGAGGTACATTGGCGATGGTGCCCTCGACGATTTTGAGCAGGGCTTGCTGTACTCCTTCGCCGGAAACATCGCGGGTGATGGAAGGATTGGCGCTTTTTCGGCCGATTTTGTCGATTTCATCAATGTAAATAATGCCACGTTCTGCCTTTTTAACATCGCCATCAGCTGCTATGATCAGTCCGAGCAGGATATTCTCCACATCCTCGCCTACATAGCCGGCTTCGGTCAGAGAGGTCGCGTCCGCGATGGAAAACGGCACTTTGAGTATCTTTGCCAGAGTCTGCGCGAGCAGCGTCTTGCCGCTTCCGGTAGGGCCGATCAGCACGATATTGCTTTTCTGGATATCCAGATCTTTGGACTTGAGTTCAGTGTGGTGCTTGATGCGCTTGTAGTGGTTGTACACCGCGACTGAGAGGGCTTTTTTTGCCTTATCCTGACCGATCACATATTCATTCAACAGTGCAAAGATTTCTTTAGGAGCGGGCAGGTCAAGCAGGGCATCTTCCTCTGGTTCAACTTTCTGGCCGGCAAGGGTTTTGGTGCTGATCTCCAGGCACTGGCCACAGATATAGGCATGTTTGCCTTTGATGAGTGGTCCGGTGATCAGGCCGCTCTGGCCGCAAAAGGAACAGCGTTTCTCATAATCAGTTGTTTCGGACATGGCAGTTCTTTTTAAGTTTTGCTAATTACACCCGTTTATCGAGAATCTGGTCGATCAGTCCGTAGTCAAGAGCTTCTGGGCTACTCAGGAAGAAATTGCGGTCAGTATCCCGAGCAATCTTGTCTTTTTTCTGGCTGCTGTGCTTGACGAGGAGCGTATTGAGCAGCTCTTTTAGCTTGATGCCTTCGCGGGTAGCGATTTCCAGATCAGAAATCTGTCCTTGCGCTGCACTGAGCGGCTGATGGAGCATGATTCTGCTGTTCGGCAGGGCGGAGCGCTTCCCGGGAGCTCCGGCGGCGAGTAGTACTGCCGCCATGCTGGCTGCCTGCCCTAGGCAGATCGTAGCAACATCCGGCTTGATATACTGCATGGTGTCGTAGATCGCCAAGCCGGCAGTGACGATACCGCCAGGGGAGTTAATATAGAGCGCTATGTCTTTTTTGGGATCTTCGCTTTCGAGGAATAGGAGCTGTGCCATGATCAGATTGGCATATTCATCGGATATTTCCTGTCCGAGAAAGATAATTCTGTCTTTCAGTAGGCGGGAATAAATGTCAAATGCCCGTTCGCCGGTGGGCGATTTTTCAATGACCATCGGGATGAGTGAGGACATGTTTACCTCTGTTTTTATGTACTTGATGACTTGCATCGATACATTATAGCATCGATCGTGGCAGTTGTCATTCTAGGGAATTTTTTTTATATCGCAAGGGGTTTCTTGTCCGTTTGCACCACGGACTGGTCGGGTTGCTAAGCCTTGAGTGAGCTGGTAGGATATGTATAGCAATTTATTGAGGAGAAATGATGGCAGACCAGAATCAGGCTACAGATCAGACGCAGGATATCTTTAAATTGCTCGGTTTGGAGCTCCTGCCTACGGAGGAGAAGATCAAGCTTCTCCAGAAACTCGAGGTTGCTGCGCGGGAACAGGTGATCAATCTGATCCTTGAACAGCTCAGCGACAAAGACTGCCGCGATCTTGATGCCTTGCTCAAAGGAGGCGCGAAAGAGGAAGATATCCTTGTGTTCCTGCGGGAGCGCATCTCCAATCTGGACGATCTGGTCAAGCAACGCATCGATATTTTTAAAAGCGAGCTTGTGAAGGAAGTGCAGTCCATCCGGAAAGAAATTCAGGATATTCAGGACAATATCGCGCAGTCAGCCGAAGATGCGAAGCAAAGTACCGGCAAGCAGACCCTGCGCGAGGAACTGAAGCAGATTGAACGTGAGATCCAGGAAGCCCTGAAAAAGGGAGATTTTGATGCCATGCAGAAACTTATGGCCCGCAGCAAGGAAGTAAAAGCCAGACTTCTCTAGATTTTCTGTTTTTCCTGCTGTTTTTTGATATGATCCTGCGCTTTGCGTATAAGCTCCGCGGAGTCCGCCTTTTCGGCGGATTCGCTGATTATGGGGATGGTCACGGTAATGCAGCATCCCTTGTCTGTATCGCTTTCCAGATCGATCGTCCCGTCATGGGCGTCAACAATAGTTTTTACGACATGTAAGCCGATACCCGTACCATCAGGACGGAGTTTTTGCGCGTTATCTGCCCGGGTAAACTTATCGAAGATCTTGTCCTGGTCTGCCTTGGGTATGCCGATGCCTGTGTCCTTTACCAGGATAGATACGGTTTTTGGTGTATGCAGTATCTGAATACCGATCGATCCTTCCACCGTATAGGCAATGGCATTATCAATCAGGTTGATGATCACCTGCTGCATTTTTTCCTTATCAAGACTGATGAGCGGTACGTCCGCCGGAACCGTTGGGTCCCAGTTGATTTTCAGGCCTTTCGCTTCCGCTTTTAGTCTGAGTTCGTCGATAGCATCACTTACCATTTCGCGCAGATCGACCCTGGTCCGAGCAAGTTGCAGCCGGCCCGCGTCAATACGGGCAACATTGAGGATATCGCCGACAACATGGGAAAGCCTTGTGATGTTTTCTGCTGATTTTTCGAGTATATCGGTGATCTTGGGATCGAGTGAACCATAATCGCCGTCAAGCAGCATGGAGACATACCCTTTGACGACAGAAATCGGCGTCCGCAGCTGGTGGGATGCGATGGAGAGGAATTCCGTTTTCGCTGAATCCAGCTGCCGGAGATGCTTATTGGCGTCCTCGAGCTGACAGAGCTGGTCATTGATCATCTGATAGGCTTTCTGGAGCTTCTTGTTGCTTTGCTCGATTTCCGTGAAAGCGCGGCTGTTGCGGATGACGATGGCCACCAGGTCGGCGAGAGCGAGCATCATTTCTTGTTCGGTTTCTGTAACGTCTGTTGCTTTTTGGCTGTGCGAGAAAATCAAGGCGCCATACACGGTGTCGTTCACGATGATGGGCAAGCCGGTATAGGATACGGTTTTCGTAAATTTCTGTATGGCGTCTGCTACACTCGCGGGTACGCCTGGCGAGATGCACGCGCTGAGCTTGTCAGTTTGGCTTACCTGTTTATCACTGAGGATCCGGTGGATGACCCGGTCCTCAGGGGTTACCGTGCCGCGGATGGCAAAGGCGTCTCCTTCGATGAGGTCAAGCGCGCCGGTGAAGACGTCGTTGTTGGTCACGGCTTCCAGCCAGACTTCGTTGGTTAGCTGTTCGTAGCTGAGGATGAAGGCGCCCGGATAGCCCATTTCGCGGTGGATGGAGTCGACGATTTTTTGGGCGATTTCGCGGTAATTCGTGCCCTGGATGACCTGCTTGGTGATGCGTTGCAAGGTTGTCAGATAGCGATTCTTTTCGGCTAATTCGGTTAGTTGTGATTCTGTTTGTTTATATAATTTTGAATGGTTTATCGCTAATCCCATCTGATTAGAATAAGTTCTGAGCATCAGCATTTCTTCATTGCTAATCGATGGCCTATGGGAATTGATAAATAATACGCCGACCACGTCATTTTTTGCTATGATTGGAATAGTAATTGATGTTTTTGTCCGTGATATTTTTTGCGTTGAATCTGATACCCAGTTTGGAACTTGGGGCGAGCAATGTTCTCTTTGGGCATGGGAAATATAAATATCTTTTGTTACTCCTGTTTTTTCTATATAATTTTTTCCTTTTTTGCTAAAGTAGTATCTTAATAGTGGAGCATTAAAGAATTTGCGTGCCAAATGAGTTATTGGGATATTACTAAATGTATAAGGATAGGCATATTTTCCTTTTGCGTCTTCAGAACATAATAAGACTACTCCACCCGGGTAATCCATGTCTTTAACCATTGAATCAGCGACCTGTTGCATAATACTTTGTAAATCTAGGTCACTTAAAACAGTAGATAAGCTCGATTCTAGAATACTAAACATCTTCATCAGGTCATTTATCGAGTATTGATTTGATGCCTTATAATCTAACATTTTCATCTTTTCATTTTTTTCTCTCTGTCTGTTTGTTAAACTTTTCATAATTTTATTATAATTAATGAATTAGCTGTAAAGTTGCACTAGGTTGTTAACAAATCGGGAAACATATCGGTAGGATTAACGATAAAGATATCTGGCTCTTTAACAAACCATTCCATCGTAACTTGATGCGGGGTTTTCTTTCCCAAGACACGCAATCGCCTGCACCT
>JAKQHK010000059.1 GCA_029573015.1 bacterium | reverse complement strand
TTCATTCCCAGGAATCTGGCGGATGTCCGCGATGTAGCGCAGCGTTTCCTCGACAGTCAGATCCGGATAGAGCGGGTTATTTTCCGGCAAATAGCCGACAGTCCGCCGC
Organism: bacterium; assembly: GCA_029573015.1. Taxonomy (GTDB): domain Bacteria; phylum Patescibacteriota; class CG2-30-54-11; order CG2-30-54-11; family CG2-30-54-11; genus JAKQHK01. The sequence continues at coordinate 21,377 of JAKQHK010000059.1, read as the reverse complement.
ACGGCAAGAGAGTCTGCATCAATGTTTAGATTGTTGATCCAGGCAGTGCCTGCGGTGGGTGGCATGTAGTTGGCAAGGATTTTCATGGTGGTAGTCTTGCCTGCTCCGTTCGGACCGAGAAATCCCATGATTTCGCCGGTTTCCACCTGCAGGGAAATCCGGTCAATTGCGAGAAAATCTCCATAGGCTTTGGAGAGGTTTTCTATTTTGATCATCGGGTACCTCTTCTATTTTTTGTGCTGAAAGCGAAAAAAAAGGCTGAGTTCCGGTCAGCCACTTGGAGCGTAACCACAGGTATTCTTGCACCTGCTTCTGGTTTTGGCAAGAGTTTTTTATTCCGGTCGTTCACAGGCGTACAGCATGATGCTTTCGGTATCAGTTTTCAGGGTGCACTGCAGCGTTTGTTCGAGATAGGTTTGCATTTTGTGTTGTGATGCATCTGTCAGTAAATCTTTATGGAGCACAATACCATCGACTTGCAGCTGAGCCAAGGTTTCATGCACCTTGGTTGCGACAAGATTTTCTCCCTGCCAGACTTCACTATCCCAGGGACACATGAACAGAGAAATGCCCGGCCGGTAGGGATAATAGTAGATCATGGCATCAGGAATGCGGGATATATAGCCAGCAATGATTCTTTTCTGGTGAGCTGTCTGATAGTACTGGTAGCGGCTGTCCATGGAGCCGATCTTTAGGCTGCCGCTTAGCCAGCCAAGCGGTACATCCAGCAGGGTAGTCGTGTTAGCGAAGGCGCTTGGGTCTGAGAATGTTTTTGGAATGCGGGCATCCGTGAGCGGGAAGGGAACCGGCCAGATATCCAGATACATGACTATGACGACCAGGAGTGTCAGGAGCATGGATTTGCGTTTATCGGCGGGTAGATAGCGCAGCAGTGCTTGATAACTGTACGCAGCAGCAACAGCCAGGCAGAAAAGCATCATTACCTGCAGGCGATTGGGTGTCCGGAAGAAATCAGCGAACGGAAGGGCGCGCAGCAGGTGAAAGGGCATGGGGATCTTGAAAGTTGTATCCCACACGGTATATTCCTGATATCCAGCCAGTTTGAGATACGGGCCGAAGGATAGGAGGGCAAAGGCGAATGCGAGGGCACTCCAGCGCCAGAAACCGGGCGTGAGGCTTCCACGCTTGTACAGCCAGATACCGATGATGAGCAGCACGATCGGGACAATACCCACATAGCCCATTTGTTCGATGCCATCAATGAGCAGTCCCTCACGTATAGCTTTGATGCTTTTTCCCCAGATGGTTTGGATCGAATCGGGAAGCACCAGGGAGGCCACATCGAGAGAAAAAGCGTTCTGGGTTAGGATAGAGGTACGATAAGATTCCCCGGACAGGATTCTTTTAACGATGGATATAATCAGCGGCCAACCGAACAGACAGATACCCAGCAAGGCGATACTACCGGACGTTATCATTTTTTTAATAAAGGTCAGGGGTAGGCGTCTTTGTCTGCGCGCTTGCAGAAAGATATCACAGCAGGAGATGAGCAGGAGACACAGGCTGATAAATATCGGGTAATGCAGGTCAGTCATGAGGCTCAAGCCAAGGACAGCTCCTAGCCAGAAGGCATCCTGCCATCGTCCGTGTCTTCGCAATCTCCAGAAAAAAGTCATCGCCCAGGGGATAGGCCAGGTAAAAAACAGATTCAGGTGGCCGGTAGCCCGGGCGAGCACATAGGGGGAAAACGTAAAAAGCAGCGCTCCGACCAGATTGGCAGGGAACCGGATGGCTGTCTCCCGGAAGAATCTGATCATGCCGAGGCCGGTCAGGATGAAGCCGGCAAAGAAGAGTAGGTTGTGCGCGGTAATCAGTCCGAAGAGGCCTTGCAAAGGTATGGACAGGAGGGAAGGCAGGAGGATGAGCGTATGAAAGGTGAGGCTCACCCCCTGGGGAGCAAGCAGGTAGTCACAATGGAGCGGGTGCTGGTGCAGGTTGAACAGGGAATATTTCGTCCACCACATATCCCAGAGGAATATCAATCCGTCCCCACCGAAGCCTGGGATATGAGTGGTAAGATGTAATGCAAGCGGCCAGGTTAGCAGCAATGCCATCCCCAGGAACAAAGCACTCCAGAGTACATAGGGATGCGAGAGCAGCCGGTTTTGCAGTAACTTTTTGATCAACGTGTTTGGAATCGTCAAAAAATAATTGCTATTTGATTGCTTAATTTTTTACTTCTGGAACTAGAGCGCCATCATTGTCGATGTAAATGACATACTCCCGTCCTACCACCGGGCTTTTCAGGACAATATCCTCATAGATGGCGCGCACGCCGGGCAGGGAGGTCTCGTTGGTTTCCAGTTCCTCCCAGAGGGGCTGGGAAAACTCGTCGATTGCATGCATATCAAGCGTGGTGTCAGTCGCACCGACGATTGCATTGAGCCGGTAATAGGTTTTACCCCCGAGAAACACGACCCAGTCATCAAACAGGACGACATTGGCGCTGATGCCCCATTTGTCCCCGTTGACATAGTAAATATTTTCCGTGCCTTTTTCCAAATCCTTGACAATAAGTGAGATACGGGTGTATTGCGCTTCGTCCCTGCCGCGTGTTTCTTCGCTCCGTACCTTGACTTCCAGGACCGCGGTTTTCCCGGTAAACACGTGCAGGGTCCAGAAAAGCAGACCGGCTAGAAAAAAAGATAGGAGGAGCAGCAATCCCACCGCCCCGACCGCCCACCAGCGGAACCGGAAGAACAGGAATGCAATCAAACAGCCGAGTACGAGCAGGTGCCAGTGGCTCAGGAGCGTGCCGCTGCCTCCGGTTAGCAGAGCGAAGAGCAGGGCGATGCCGGCCATAATCAGTCTCGTCCATCCTCCCCGATGCTTCTCGATTTTTCCGGCTACAACCACTTCGGTCCCCTTGAGATAGGCATGGAGGAACCAGCCGGCAAACCAGCCGGCAATGAAAAGGAGTATGAGCTGGGCTATGGGGATGCTGACGAGATAAACGGTAAGTTTTCCAAACTGCTGCATGATGGTGGTCATGGTACTGTTGTACTAATAGATTATATTTGTCAGGATTGTTTGGTTTCCACGATGATGGTGACCGGTCCGCTGTTGGTGAGCGTGACATCCATCATGGCCTGGAATACACCGGTGGCAGTGCGGATACCGCAGTCATGGATCTGTTTGACGAAGTAATCATACAGCGGTTGAGCTTCTTCGGGGCGAGCTGCTTCCACAAAGGATGGCCGCCGGCCGCGTTCACAGTCGCCGTAGAGGGTAAACTGGGAGATGATCAGCGCTTCTCCCTGGACATCGAGGAGGGAACGGTTCATTTTGTCCTCTGCATCCGGAAATATCCTGAGATTGACGATTTTGTCCGCCAGCCAGTCTGCCTGTTTTTCATGGTCACCGGATTTGATCCCCAGCAGGATGAGCAATCCCTCGTTGATCTGACCGGTGACCTGCCCGTTGACGGTAACCGAAGCTTGGCTGACCCGCTGGATCACTGCTTTCATGGTAGTCCTTTTGCTATAGTACGCCAGAGCGTTGGATTGGCAGTACTGTTACCTGTGATGGTATACCGGGTTATCTGTTCAACTGAGGGTATTGTACCAAAGCTGCCTGCTACAGCGGTAGTAACCTTTTTGGTATACTGCTTGTGTGATTAATCAGAGGAGTGTAAATGTCAACAGAATATCTGCTCGAACGTCTCGGACGCCTGCGGGACGAATCAAACCGGGATGAACAGTTGCAAGGCTTTGAGGTTCTGGAGAAAAGATGCCAGAAAGAGGGTACAGTTGCCCTACTGCTCGAAGCTGTGGCTACGTTGCGGGAGGTCCATCCCGAGGAAGACCTTTTGAATTTTTGGTATTATCGATTGAAAATATATACCAAGGAGCAGCCTGCGGGTGCAGGACAGGAGAAGTCAAACCTGCTGCAGCAGTTGCAGCAACGCGCTTCCCGTAAACGGAACCTCCTTACCGCAGCCGTACTCTACGGAGGCGCTGTCGGCAGCGTTTTATGGTACTGGGTAGTACATGCCAGTAATTCATTGTCAACCTCCGTAACGTTTTCAGGGATATGGACCATTTTTTTTGGTGGTCTGTGGTTGTTTCTTCTGTCTGTTTTGCGTCCCCGGCAGTCGGGCCTACCGTGGATCGCTACGAGCGCCGGTCTCTATGCAGCAGTCTTGATTTTTATGCATGCCATCCGCTCCATGCGGGGAGAGGGTGCGTTTTATCAGCATTTGACCACGGTGATGCTGGGGTTGTTAATGATCGGCTGTGTAGTTTTTTTCAGCAGATCCCAGGATATCCGCAAAATCGGTAGCGGTTTTCGCAAGTTTATTTCCCTGCTTATCGAAATCAGCGCCGTGGCTGGCCTGTTCGCGATTGTCTGGAATATAATCATCGGTCTGGGGCTTGGCTTGCTGGGGATCATCCAGGTCAGCTTTTCTGGGGATACGATCGCATTTCTATTCATCGTTCCCTGGATGATCGGCGGATATAGCGCCCTGGTGCTGAGCTACCATTGCGATACGCCGCTTCTCGAGCAGCATGTCATGCTCGATAGCAAGAATCTCTTCAGCTGGCTTGCCTATTATCTCACTTATCTCATCAGCGGATTTCTCTGTATCTATCTGTTGATCCTCGCACCAAGCAAGTTCAATCTTATCTTTGATACCGGATCGACAGTCCCGCTATTCTGTTTAATCATCCTGGTTATCCAGACCTGTCTTTTCTTTAGTCTTGTCCATCAACATGATCCCCAGGAACGCCTGCCCAAAAAAGATCAAACAGTTTTCAGTTTGCTGATCAGCGAAATGATTATTCTCAGTCTGATAGCTCTAGAAGCTCTCCGGTTGCGCATCGAGCAGTATGCTTTTACAGCAGATCGTTATATCGCAGGCATACTCCTCGTGGTTCAGTTGGTCGTCAGCATTTCCCTGCTGATATTCTGTGTACCCTCGGTGCTGCGCGGAGCCAGCGGGGAGCGAATCCGCAGCAGATTCTATACGCTTCAATTTGTCGGCGTGCTTGCGCTTATTGCATGTTTTACTATGATTTCTACCGTGATTAACCTCGATATCTTTTCAGCGCGCAGTCAGATACATCGAGTCCGGGCTTCGGAAGAAATAACAGTACGACTGGACCGAGACCATTTTTCCAAATTGCCGGTTGTGGCGGCAAAAATGCTGATGGAGTCGTATGCAAGCGGGAGCGATCAGTTCAAGGCAGATGTAGCATTGACGCTGTATGAAATGGCCGAGGACTGGGAGCGCGATGCAGTCGAAGCCAGGGAAATCAGGACGATGATGCAGACGCTCAGCAAGCAGGAAACCAGCAGGCAGTGGGAAGCATTCTGGCGGTATGTGCTTGATGACCGGGAGGCAGTGTATACCTACCGCTACGGCTCGGAAGATCCGGTCTGCAGTGAGCGTGTAGCATCTATACTCGATGTTTCATCAACTGACGCTCGACAATTCTGTACATCCTATTCATTCAGGTACTGATACCTGCAGAGTGTATTACCATTTTACAAACTCCCCTTTTGTTTGGGGAGTATTTTCGTTATAGTCTGTTTGTTTGGTTATTAGCGGGGAATATCTATGCAGTATGATGTCAAGGATATTGCTTTAGCAGATGAAGGGATTAAACGCATAGCTTGGGCAGAGCGCGACATGCCGGTACTGCGGCGTATTCGCGAACGCTTTGCTCAGGAGAAATCGCTAGCTGGGTTACGCATTGCCGCATGCCTCCACGTGACTACGGAGACTGCCAATTTAATGCTGACTTTGCAGGCAGGCGGAGCAGATTTGGTGCTTTGCGCATCCAATCCGCTGTCTACCCAGGACGATGTAGCAGCGGCTCTCGTGAAGGAATATGGCATTCCGGTATTTGCCATTAAGGGTGAAGATAACGAAACCTACTACCGGCACCTTAATCTGGCACTTGATCACCAGCCACAGATCACCATGGACGATGGGGCTGACCTTGTGTCCACGATCTTGAGCAAGCGCACAGAGTTGGTTAAAGGCATGATCGGTAGTCTCGAGGAGACGACAACCGGGGTTATCCGTCTGCGCGCCATGGAGCGGGAAGGTGCCCTTACCCTATCGGTGGTAGCGATCAACGATACCCCGACCAAACATTTTTTCGACAATCGTTACGGCACCGGACAGTCAACCCTGGACGGAGTGATGCGGGCGACCAACTTCCTCTTTGCGGGCAAGTATGTGGTGGTAGCCGGATACGGCTGGTGCGGACGGGGAGTGGCGATGCGGGCGCGCGGTATGGGCGCCAAAGTCATAGTTACCGAGGTGGATGCGCTCAAGGCGCTGGAGGCGACCATGGACGGTTTTGAGGTTATGCCCATGTCTGAGGCCGCCCCGATGGGTGATCTGTTCATTACCGTGACCGGGAATATTCACGTTATCCGGCTCGAGCACATGCAGGCCATGAAGTCAGGCGCTATTATTTGTAATTCTGGTCATTTCAACGTGGAGATTGATCTGGACGCGCTTGGCAAAGCCGCTAATGGCAAACATACGGTACGCGCGTTTGTCGAAGCGTATACGTTACCCAGCGGCTCAGTTATTCATGTACTGGCTGAAGGCCGACTGGTGAATATTTCAGCTGCCGAGGGGCATCCGGCTTGTGTAATGGATATGAGTTTTGCCAATCAAGCACTCATGAGCGAGTGGCTGGCGCAGCACAAGGGCAAGCTTGAGAAAAAAGTCTATGACATCCCGTCAGAAATCGACGAGCAGATCAGCAAGCTAAAACTTGCCTCTCTTGGTATCAACATTGATATACTTACCGAGGAGCAGGTCCGTTATCTTAATGACTGGAAGATGGGGACTTAATAGCTGTGAGCGATATTTTTGTTTGATATGCACAAGAGATGCGAGAAGTTGCGTCTCTTGTCGTATTCAGGACATTAATCTCCAGCAGCAGGCTGAAGGGTAGCAGCTACGGGAGGGGGAAATGCGACTGGCTCTAGACCTGGAGCATCAGGCAGTAAACCGGGAGGGAGTTGATCGGGGGCTGGTTGAAGTTTAGCAGTGCATTGTTCGAGTATAGGAAGAAATTGAATAGGTAATGCTAATACATCTGGTTCGAGAAGCAATGCAGGTTGGATGATTCTGTGCACTCCTTGCGCTACATCCGCGCAGAGACCTGCGACACTTAGGGATAGAAAGTCAATTCCTGCTGATAAAGCTTGCCAGGTTTGTTTTATCAGATCCTGTGCGTCTCGAAGCACATGTCGGAGTGGTTGATCAAAGTGCATGTGAGGATAGTTTTGTAAGAGACTGTTAATCTGTTCAAATGCCTCCTGAGCGCGTCGGAATAATTGATCTGTAGGCATCTCCGGTGAGCTTTGTAGATCGCTGAGAATGGTATGCGTATGTTTGAGTGCTGAGATAGCTTGTACCGGCGAGAGAAGTGCTTGTTCTGCTTCCTGCATGGATGCAGCGGTAATTCGTATTCTTTTCCCTGCTGCAAGATGCGCAGAGATAGTTCTGTCAAGTTTGCAAGCCCGTGCTTTGGCCATAAGATCTATATGTAGTCCCGCTTCAGCCAGCCGGTCTTGAACTGCAGTTGCTTGCTTGGCTTCAGAGAATTGAGCTAGATGTCCAGATGCATGTAGACGATGCATCAAAGACTCAATTGCTGGTTGGGATATGTCAATATTAAATCGTGCATAGCGTTTTCGTAGCTCCATAAGGACAGCCCGGTAGAAATGATCGATATCGAGAGGGCTGACTATCTGATCTCGTCCGGAGATAACGACGAGGCGAACGGTAGAAAATACTTCAGCGGCAATAGCTGGATCTAGTCCCTGGGCAAGCGCATGGCAATAATCGATCGCGACCTCGGGGGTATTCTGTCCGTTTCGCATTAGCTGGCGTTGTTCTGCATGTAACACTGATTGCTCGGTTTGAGATAAATCTGCATGCGTTGCAGTCATGAGGCGGACAATAAATAAGTTTATCGCTTCGACGATTGAATGGATTTGTTTCCCAGCAGGCGCTTCTACTGGATATTGCTTAGTAACAAGCTCTCCTGTTTTAACTGCCGCTGCCAGCGCTTCAAAGAGAATTCTGGCTTGAGTAGGTCTGTCGGGCCGACTGACTGCCGGCTGGAGGAGAACCAGATCCAGGGGTGGTGCTTCCGGATTGCGCTGCTTCAGATTATGAGCTGTCAAGGTAGCTACTCGGCATCCCATGGAGTGGCCGGTGATAATTAAAGATCGTTTTAATCCCGTGATGAGTTCGGCTATACCCGTGGCAACATTAGCATATAATTCCGGAGAGGCTTTTGTTTGTTCCGGATCAGCAAAGGGTGCATGCTCGTATCCGATGGTAGACATGACAAAGGCGATCTGTTCCCCTCGTCCAGCAAGTGCTGCTGCAGAACGGGCAAGCCAGGGCAGGCTGCCCTCTTCGTGTTTCTTAAATAATGATTCGTCGGAATTTAGACCTGGAAGACAAAGGTTGGCGATGAAATGTTTTCCATCGGATAACAGATATTCTGCCATTTTTTTAAGCGCCAGTTCCGGCGATGCTGCCTCGAGATTACCCACGACACACCGTAATCGGAATCGATTCTGATCTAATCCATGTTCAGATAATGAAGTTCGTAACTGTGTGGAAAATTCATATAAAACTTGCTGATGTTCGCGAGGTAATGCATCAGCTAGATCGCGTATGGCAGTCAGAATATCAAAGGAACACTGTCCCTGCGGGAGTTGTTCAAAAAGATGCTTAGGTGACGCATGTTGTTCAGCAGCTGATAATGCATCTAATGGAGTTTCAATAGCTGTCATAGTTTTTATATTTATTTTATCTTTATATTTTACTGTTTTCCGTGTATTGTTAGCAAGTCTTAGGTTTTAGTCTGGGAAACGTCATGCCTATCCTGGTGTCCAATTCATTGACCCGTCAGCTGGAGGAATTTCGCCCCTTGGAAGCGGGCAAAGTCAAAATGTACGTGTGCGGACCGACTGTCTACGGGCCGAGTCATATTGGTCATGCGAGAACCTATATTGCTTTTGACGTTATCCGTCGCTATTTCGAGTACTGCGGGTACGAAGTTACATTTATCTGCAATATCACGGACGTGCACGACGACATGATCAAACGCGCCAATGAGCGAGGAATTACCATCTTCGAACTAGCGGATGAGAACATCGCTTCCTATTTGCATGACATGGAGAGCCTGAATGTTTTGAAAGCATCCGCCTATCCGCGGGTGACAGAAGTTATTCCGGAAATCATCGATTTGACCAGAAAGCTGGTTGAGAGTGGCTATGCGTATCCGGTGGAGGACGGGTCGGTGTATTATGACGTGGCAAAATTTTCCGATTACGGAAAGCTGTCCGGTATCAGGCATGAAGCAGGCGTGACCGGGACGCGGGTGGAGACCGACAAATATGACAAGGAGCATGCGCAGGATTTTGCCCTGTGGAAGGGCGCCAAACCCGGAGAGCCGACTTGGGAGAGCCCCTGGGGACCGGGGAGACCGGGCTGGCACATCGAGTGCTCAGTCATGAGTCAGAAATATCTGGGCGATACTTTCGACATCCACGGAGGAGCGATTGATCTGATTTTCCCGCATCATGAAAATGAGATTGCCCAGAGCGAGGCAGCCAATCAGAAACCGTTTGTCCGCTATTTCCTGCATTCAGGACTTCTCCGCATCAACGGCGAAAAGATGTCCAAGTCGCTCGGCAACTTTATCGAGATTCCAGATCTTTTGGCTAAATACGATCCCATGGCCGTGAGATTTTTTCTACTGCAAAGTCATTACAAAAGCTCAGCTGATTTTACTGACGACGGCGTCCAGGATGCTAAAAAACGCCTGGAGAGATGGCATAATATCTTGGATCCCTTGGTCGATAGTTACATAGTTGAAGAAGATACACAAAATCAGAAAATGAAGCATAAAGTCGCTTTTTCTACAGCGATGGATGATGATTTTAACACTCCACAAGCGATTGCGGTTATCGAACAAGTACTGAAAGATGAAGAACTTACGCCGCTGCAAAAGAAAGAATTGATATTAGATTTTGACAGCGTGTTGGGCCTTCGTTTAGATGTGCCGTTACGGGAAAAAAAAGTATTGGATGAACAGACGACTTCTGAGATCGAAGCACTGGTTGCCAAACGAGAAGAGCATCGGGCTGCTAAACAGTTTGCTGAGTCAGATGCCGTTCGCGATGAATTGAAAGAGAAGTATGGTGTAGTAGTAGAAGATACGCCGCACGGCAGCAAGTGGCACAAAGAATAGGATGCTGCATTTAGACAAATAATTTAGCATCCGTTCGTCCAATTTCTGGGACGAGCGGATGCTTCCGTTTTGACTGTGATTCCGGTAGGATACAGGGGAATTCAGTAAAGGAATCAATGTGGAACATGCAGTTTTTCTCAAACAGCTTGCGGAATTCATCGCAGACCAGCAACTGAAGCGCGTGCTCGTCGGGGTTTCCGGCGGACCGGATTCGGTTTTTCTCCTGTACGCGCTCATGAGCTTACCAGCAGGTCAGGTGCCCGTTATGCAGATAGCGCATGTTAACCATTGTCTGCGCGGGGACGCAGCTGATGCGGATGAGGCATTTGTTGTTGAACTAGGTCAGATCAATAACCTGCCGGTTCATACGGTTCGTATCGACATTTCGGCGCTGGCCAAGCAGTCAAAAAAAGGAACTGAGGAGGTAGCACGCCGGGAAAGGTATGCGTATTTTGCCCGGCTGGTTGCCGAGGAACAGCTTGACGGCGTGCTGGTGGCGCACACGCTTGATGATCAGGCCGAGACGATTTTCATGCATTTCATCCGCGGTGCGGGTGTGCGGGGACTGGCTGGCATGACTTCTCTCAGTCAATTTAAAATTGAAAATTTAAAATTGAAAATTTATCGCCCGTTATTAGGAATACGTAAGCGGGTGATTATCGATTGGTTGGAAGCAAATCGCATAGCGTACAGAATAGACCAATCAAATGCAGAATCCGTTTATACACGCAATGTCCTGCGTAATCAGCTTTTTCCACTGATTGAGCAGATCAATCCCCGTTTTGTTGAAACCGTGGCGAGAACAGGGCAGATCGCAACAGGTATGGATGTTTGGATAACGCAAAGTGTTCAGGAACTGCGCTCGCATATACAATCGCAAGATGACGGTTCGCTATTACTTGAGAAATCAGTATTTACTTCCTGGCCGCAGGCATTGCAGCGGGAAATGATCCATGCTCTCTGGCAGGAGCTTAATAAAAGTGAACAGGAATTACGGCAGGAGCAGGTAGACGCGGTCATTCGTCTGGTTACCATGGGACAGACTGGTAATCAGATTGAGCTTCCGGGATACGTGCAGGTGGAAATTGTCTATAACACTGTTGTTTTCAGGACAAAGGCAACTGTTGTTCCTGCGTTGCTTCCCCCGAGCCAGTTGCATATGCCAGGAATCACGGTATGGGGCCACTATCAGATCATCACTGAAATAGTGAAAAGCAGTCAGGAAGACTTGAAAACGCACGATGAGTATGAGGCCTATATTGATGCAGAAAAAGCAGGAAACGCGTTGTCCATACGTGTCTGGCAGGAGGGCGATACATATGTTCCCTTCGGCATGCAGGGGAAGAAGAAGCTGCACGATCTGTTCATCGATGCCAAGCTGCCCCGGCACGAACGCAAACAGTTACCGATAGTAATTGATACCGCAGGAGAGATTATCTGGGTTGCCGGTCTGCGGATCGCGGATCGCTGCCGGGTGACTCCAGGGACGAGGACTATATGCCACTTTTTATGCAGGAAGGGTCATGAGTGAAAAAAACAGGGGTATTGTAAGCGTATGCATCGCAGCCTGGCTGTATTCCCTTACGAGCATCTGCGCGCGTTTACTCGGCACGACCTTTAGTCCGTTTTTTCAAACCATGACCATGAGTGCGCTGGTCGCCGTGGCTTATCTTGTCATGGGCTGGAAGCAGCGGGTGTTTATCAGAATCCGTTCTCAAGATATCAGGTGGTATGCAATTATAGCCGTATCCGCTGCTGTGACACAGATATCGTTCTATTTCGCGGTTAATCGTCTTCCACTCGCTACAACCATCTTTTTTTTCTATGCATCCGTGCTGGTGTTCGGGTATGGTATTGGCAGTACTGTTTTCCATGAGCAGCTCACCCGGCGAAAGTGGATCGCCTTGTTTTGCGCAGCGGGAGGCTTATGGTTGCTTTCCGCAGGTAGTCTGGATTTGCAGGATCCCCTTGCCATGCTTTGCGCGTCTCTCTCAGGCATGTCATTTCATGCGATTTCATTATTCAGCAAGAAAATCAGCGATCGGTATTCCATCGTTCAAATTAATTCTATCGGCTTTCTGGCTCAGTGCGGGGTGAGCGGGCTGGCGTTTCTGCTGTCCGCTGAATTGGGATATTATGCGTTTATCAGCTGGCCGTGGGCAGTGCAGCTGATTTATGCGGGCATATATCTTTTGGCAGCGTATTGCGTGCTTGTCGGTTTCAGATACATAGAAGCACAGCAGGGAAGTCTGATTTTGCTGTCAGAACTTGTATTTGTGACGCTGTACGGGTATGTTTTCTTTGCCGAGCAGCTGACCTGGATGAGTCTGGCGGGATGCCTGTGCATTGGGATCGGATTGCTTATTCCACATTTAGGCTCGAAGCAAGCGGGAGTACTAGGAGGAGCAAATGGCTAAGAGTAAAACAGTGTATACCTGCCAGCAATGCGGGGCCCAAGCTCCCAAGTGGCAAGGACAGTGTCCAGCCTGCGGGGAATGGAACACGCTCGTGGAAACCATAACAGAGCAGGCAACCAAGCGCCAGAAAACCCAGGGTAGTGCCCGACCGGTGAATACCCTGGCCGAGATTGCCACAGCGCATGAACGTCGTTTTTCGACCGGCATGCAGGAATTTGATGCAGTGCTGGGAGGAGGGATCGTGCCTGGATCGGTCGTTTTGCTTGGCGGTGATCCGGGTATCGGTAAATCGACGCTCATGCTGGCAGCGCTGGAACACCTGCCCGCAGGCATGCCGGCGCTGTATATTTCCGCCGAGGAATCACTCGGCCAGATCAAGATGCGGGCAGAGCGCATGCAGGTCGCCAATTCTTCGCTTTCTTTGCTGAACGAGACTGATATTGATGCCATCGTGGCGACGATCAGGGAACTGCATCCCCTCGTGGTCGTGCTTGATTCCATCCAGGCAGTGACGACCGGGGATTTAAGCGGCCAGACCGGGAGCGTAGGACAGGTACGCGAGTGTGCGGCGCGGCTTACCCAGCTTGCCAAAGAGCAGGATATCGCCGTTTTCATCATCGGGCATGTAACCAAGGAGGGAGTAGTCGCCGGACCGCGGACGCTCGAGCATATGGTGGATACGGTGCTGTATCTCGAGGGCGATCCCGTGTATCACTACCGATTGCTGCGGGCAGTAAAGAACCGTTTCGGTTCTTTAAGCGAGGTGGGTATTTTTGAGATGACAGCCGGTGGTCTACAGCAAGTGGCTAATCCATCTGGACTTTTTATCTCCGGAGATACGGAACATGCCTCAGGATCGGTCCTGACCGTGACCATGGAGGGCAGCCGGGCGATCATGCTTGAGTTGCAGGCTCTGACGGTGAAAACCGGATTCGGTTATCCGAAACGGACGACCAGCGGGTATCCTTTGCAGCGGCTGCAGCTTTTACTGGCGGTGCTAACGCGCCGGGCTGGATTGGCGCTGTATGAACAGGATGTGTATGCCAATATCATCGGCGGCTATAAGCTGGAGGATACGGCGGTTGATCTGGCTTTGTGTCTGGCGATTGCCTCGAGTGTACGGGATGTGCCGCTGGCGCAGGGAACGGTGGTTGTGGGAGAGGTTAGTTTGTCTGGAGGGATACGACCGGTGCGGCAGCTGGATGCCCGGGTCAAAGAAGCAGTCAATCTCGGTGCCAGAAAAATCTTGGTTCCCCAGCTTGGGTATGATACAATTAAACGATACGCAGGTGAGGTCGATTGTGTGCCGGTGCAGAATATCCGGGATGCGCTTGGCCTGCTGTAAGACTGTTAACGCAAAAGCATTAAATACAAAAAGGAGATACGCATGGTAGATAGTTTATTCGCAGACGGCAGTTCCACCGGATTAAAACTTAAGATCGGGGTGATGGGATCCGCAAGCGGTGATTTGGCGGACGTACACCTCAAGCATGCCTACCAGCTCGGTCAGGAGATCGCGCATGCAGACTGCATCTGCATCACAGGTGCCTGTCCCGGTCTGCCCTATGAAACCGCTAAGGGCGTCAAGTCCAAAGGCGGTCTGGTAGTCGGCATCTCGCCGGGATTGAGCCTGGACGAGCATTTGTATAAATATCATTCGCCCATTGACTACACCGATGTTTTGATTTTTACTGGCAGCGGGCTGATGGGCAGGGAGATCAGCAACATCAGATCGTGTGATATCGTGATAATTGTTGGAGGGCGGTCTGGTACACTGGGAGAATTTTCCATCGCCTACGACGAAGGGAAGCTGATCGGAGTACTGACCGGTACCGGGGGCATCGCTGATTTTATCACGGAGATCGAACCGGTTCTGAAAAAAAATACCGGCGCCAAGATTATTTACGAATCCAGCCCCAAAAAACTGATTGTGCATCTGCTCGATGAATACCAGAAACGGCACCATAAAAAACCATCTGTTTTTAGTGGCAGATAATTACTGAAAAGGATAGATCATGAACTGGGTATACCTGATCATTTCCAGCGGGATTGCATACGGACTGATCGTCTACAGCCGGCAGATCGTAAACATGGTCGGCAGATCCAGCTGGTTTGAACACAAGCTCGGACCCGGGGGGACACAGACCGCCTGGAAACTGCTTGGTTTCCTTATCTTTTTTTTAGCTTTGCTCAATGCCACGGGCAGTCTGAAATGCGTCAATGAATTTATACAGGGATTTTTCGGTCCCATGCGCGACTCCATGTCTTAATGAGGCGGGTAATCGTATGCTTATTAATCTGCTGACCGCACTGATTTTCTGGGTTATGGCAGCTTTCTGTGCCTATGCCCTAATAGTCCTAAAAGATCGCTCCGGGAAAGGAGCTATTTTGTTTGCCACATCAGCGGCTCTGGCAGCAGGCGGCTGGATCGCCTGGCCGGTGCGTATGTTTGCCGATGCGGGGACGCTGATTATGAGCTTTGTCGGTATGGGAGGAGTTTTTGTGTTTTCCGGGCTGCTGTTTGTCTGCATCAGGAGTCTGTATGCTGATTACGGGCAGTTATCTGTGCAGGTAACAGCAGAACGGGACAGGATCCTGCAGCTTGAGCAGGAACTCCAGGCAAAACCGGAAATCAAGCAGAAGTATGTGCTTGATATCAGCATGCTGCTTACCGGAAGTGTTCCTCAGTTTGTGCATGCCACCCTGCCCAAAGGAGAGCTGGTCATACCCCAGTTTGCTCTGACCCGCATGCAGGAAATGGCCAATTCCGGCGATGAACTGCAACAAGCCCAGGGCATCTATGCCCTGCAGATGGTGGAACGGCTGCGGCAGGAAAGTGCGCTTCCTCTGACTGTCCTGCCGGATGCAGCCGGTCAGCTCCAGCCCTATGATGAAGCATTGTTGGCATTGGCAGGATCTGGTGATTACATCCTCATCTGCAATGATGAAAGTCTGGCGGTTAAAGCCCGGCATCTGGGGATCGTGACGCTGCACATGACGGAAATTGAGGCATCGATCAAAGCGGTATATTTCAGCGGGCAGGTTGTCATGGTACGTATCGATGCCTATGGCAAAGATCCCGGCCAGGGTGTTGCTACGCTAGCTGATGGCAGCCAGGTGATCGTCGATGGGGGAGCTGATTTTCTGCACCAGGACATGAAAATCAAAATCCAGCGGGTCTATCAGACTGTCTCCGGAACCATGATCTATGGAGTCATCGAATCATAAACCTGCCGTGCGCTATATGTTTTAAAAAAAGGAATCCGTTTGAGCGGATTCCTTTTTTATTTTAGGTGGTTAGCACTGATCATTAAAATGGAACAAACGGGTCGTCTTTGCCCGTATCAACAGGTGTGGAGGTGTCGATCTGGTAGGTACGATACTCCTCCAGCGCTTTGGAAATGCTTTGCAGCTCATTGTTGTAATGCTTGGTAGGGGTGATGGGAGGCGTATCATTTGCCGGTTCGAAGAAAAAGTAGGTATACCCTGTCCAGACACCGAGTGCGAGCACGGAGAGGAGGATGACGAGGATAGCAAGATTGGTGGGGGAAGATGTCAGTTTTGATTTCATAGGAAATTATTTGTTGGATGTAGGTGTATAGTAGGCTGAAGCCTGGAAGGATAGAGTAAGCAGTGAATCGGTGTCATCGAGTGAGCTCGAGCCGCTCACTGAAACATTGGCAATATTAATCAGGCGTAAAGATTTTTCTATAGCAGAAAGATACGTTATCAGGTCGGCATACTCACCGTTAATGGACAGGGTTATTCCGACCTGTTTGATCTTATCTTTGGGTGAACTTGATGCAGGTTCGTTAATCGAGAGATTATTCGTGTTTAATCCAAGTTCGTCAGCGATTGATGAAAATTGGTAGAGAATGTCAGTGATCTGTTCTTCCGAGGGCAGGGCTGCGAGGGCAATGTCCACTTCGGTTTTGATTTCGTCAAAGCGGGTGTTGAGTTCCTGCACTTCCCGTAATTCCTGCTGTTTCGCAGCCAGCATTGTTTTTTTCTCCTCGATGCGCAGCTGATTGTTTTTCAGTTCAGGAATCAGGATGATATTCAGATAATACCCGAGACCAATCAAGGCACAGAGGAACAAGATCATAATAATCGTGATTTTGCCACCCTTGATTTTCATCGCAACATGTCCTCTCTAAAGGCAATGCTCAGGGAAAATATCACATTTTTTTCGACTTCTTTGTCAGAAACAGCATCGTTTTCAAGATTCACCGAGGTCAGGTCAACCGCATCAAAATATATTTTTGGTATGATGATCGTCCTGAGAGCCAGAAGATCTTTTTCGTTGGCCACATTGTTGAAATAATACAGCTGGTCAGCGGTGACCGTATTCAGCTTGGTAATTTTGGCAACTGTATCCTGCGGTTGTATTTCATACAAAACTTCCCGATGGGCAAGCTCGAAACTTTGGAGCAGGGCAGCAAGTTTTTCGGCGGAATCAGCAATCCCGGAGATATTCATGGTCAGGGTGTCGCTTGCGGAAATGGTGATGAATTTAATGCCTTCTGCCGGGGTCGCCTCCGCCAGCATGGACAGGAAGTTGGCCCAATGATTGTATTTGGAGAGGATGTCATTGATGACCACCAGCTTGTCCCGCAGCAGGCTTGTTTCATTGATCACCTCCTGATAGGCAGCGATCTTGCCCTCCTCTCCCGCGATCTGTTCATCAAGTTTTCTGATCTGGCTGGCTGTAGAAAGTTTCTGGGAATATACCAGTGAGATGATGACAGCCAGGCCCGCGACAGTGAATCCGAAAATGGTAAAGGCGGCAGAAAGGAGTTTGATAAGCTCCTGCCGGATTTTACGTTTGGCAGCGCCGGGTAGAAGATTGATATGGATCATATTTTTTTCCTCATGGCCAAACCTACAGCGACAGCAAACATGGGAGCCATTTCAGTCTGCTGCTTGTCAGAGAGCGTTTCCTTGCTTTCGATATGGAGCCAGGGGTTGCCCTGGGTTACCTTGAGGGTCAGGTGGTCAGCGAGAAATGCAGCGAGGTTATGGAGTTGTGCACCGCGACCTGTAAGGATCAGTTCATTGATTTGGTTGCTGTGCGGCTGGGAACGATAAAAATCGAGAGACCGTTTGACATCAGTGGCAATTGCTTCCAGAGTGGATTTGTATGCCTTAGAAACACTTTCTTTTTCAACTTCATCGAGCTTACCGAGACCGCTTTTTAATTTTTCTGCCTCTTTGTCATCCAGCGACAGCTCTTTTTGTATGGCCTGCGTGAATGACTGGCTGCCGATGGGGATATTGTGGGTTAGCCTGATAGTGCCTTTATCAGAAATTGACAATTCAGAAGCATGCGCTCCCATATCAAGAAGTGCAACACACATATGGAGCGGATTTTCATTGGTCAGGGAACGGTTGACGGCGATAGCAGTCGTTTCGATGGCTACGGGTTTGAGGCCGGCATGCTCGATGACCCGTATGAGCCGGTCGATGGTTTTCAGCGGAGCGGCAACTAGGAGAGCATGGGTGTTGTCCTTGCTCGGCTTGTCTTCCCCTTCCTCCAGGATCTGCCAGTCCAGCTGGACTTCCTCCAGCGGGTAGGGGATGTAACTTTCGGCTTCGAACTGGATTGCCTGTGCCAGTTCATCCTTGGGCATTTTGGGGATGTCGATGATGCGCGTAAAAACTTCTGATTCCGGCAGGGCACAGACGACGTTTTCAGTAACGATACCGACTTCAGAAATGAGCTGTTTAATTTTTTCAGAGGTCTTCAGCAGGCTATCATTGGTAGCATCCTCAGCGAGGATGTTTCCGTTGAGCGCCAGACTACCTGCCGCGACCAGCGTAGGAACCGGAGTGGAATGATTGAGCTGGATGACACGGGCTTGCGTCTGACCCAGATCCAAGCCGATAAAACTCATGGGTTCGAGGATAATCGCCATTGTACCTCTCGGGACACTATTTTTTTGTTTTGTAACGTATAATTTTTTACTTCAGGTTGATTATATAGCAGGTAACGATAATTTTGCAATTCATTGTCGGTTTTGTTAGCGTTTGGTATAATACACACAAGGAACAAGTTAATGGAGAACAGGGAGTGAATGACCAGAAATCCAACCAACCGGCTGATTATGTAGAGCTATATGCGCGGGCAAAATCAGCGTATGCCAGTCCGGGGCACGAACCAGTCAGACAGTTGTCCCAACCGGTTACAAGCCATCAGCAGCCTGCTCTTCAAGAAAAAAAGAATCCCGGTCTTATTAAACGTATTGTACGTCATTTTTTGGTCTTGTCCGCATTGGTGCTGGCCACTATCGGTGTCCTGTACTGGCCGACCATCTACCGTGCCGCGGATTACTGGTGGCGGCATCTGCGGACAACCGAGCGTCCGGGAGCCCCGACCAATGCCCTCTATCCGGGTGAAAAAGCGATTTTTGAGCTGGATGATGATGAACCACTCGTCGGTCCGATCGTGCCGCCTGATGACCGTATCGTGATTGACAAAATAGAGGTCAATGCTCCGATTGTATATATGGATTCCACTGCCGATGATGCGGTATTGCGATTTATCGAACGCGGGGTCGGGCACTATCCGCAGACAGCCAAGCCGGACGAACCGGGAAATGTGTTTCTCACCGCCCACAGTTCCTACTGGTGGTGGTCAGCCGGGGAATACAAATTCGTTTTTCAGCATCTGGAGAGTTTGGTAATTGGCGATATCATTACGGTGTATTATCAGCAACAGCGCTATGATTACCGGGTCAGGTCCATGAACGTCATCAAGCCCAAAGGGGAGGATGCAGACCATGTTTTTGACCAGGAACCGTATTTTGAGGATCCGGTGCTGACCATCATGACCTGCGTGCCGGTGGGGACAAGTTTAAGACGGCTAATAGTAGTGGCAGAGCAGATTTCTCCTGACCCGGGGTTCGCTACCACAACAACAGATGTGTCTGAGTAATTATGATATTTTAAAATGGGGCTTGACCTGGTTTTTTGCTTTTGCCTATAATGCATAGGCTTTGCACGTTATCAGCATGAATGCATATCGGCACAGGATGAGGAGGAGAGTCCTGGACAGAGAGATTGGACCCTGCCGACGTAGCTCAGTGGTAGAGCAACGGTTTTGTAAACCGTGGGCCGTGGGTTCAAATCCCTCCGTCGGCTCCAGATATGCTAGTAGTCCGTAATGCCGGGGTCGCATAGTGGTCAATTGCAGGGGACTGTAAATCCCCCGCCGCAAGGCTACGTTGGTTCAAATCCAACCCCCGGCACCAAGCTCCCGAGAGATAACTCTCGGGAGCTTTTTTTATGCATACGTGACACTTAAGCGGTGTCAAGAATACAGTTCACAAATCTGTTTTTTTTCGGTATACTATATTGATTGATTATAGTAGTCAGAAGAGAAAGGGGAAATGGAAGCTCTACCGCAGGTCGAGACGTATTTGTATCAATTGGTTCCAGAGATTCACATGCAGGTGCGCCGGGTACGCCGGGAAGCACAGTCTTTGTCTGACTTGATGCATGGCATGTGCGATTTTACGACGGCTATCGCCTGCGACAAGCTGAGCGGTATCGGCTGGAGCTGTCTGCATTTTGTGGGTATCCAGATTCCGGTACGGGAGGTGAAAGGCAGGACAACTCACGCTTCCCATACCATCGGGATCGTGCACAAATTCGCCAGACCCCATGAAAAAGATACGGTTGTCTGGTTTGATTATGCCTGTGCTCAGTATGGCATAGACAAAACCGTTTTGGTTGAACGTGTAGAAAAAGAGGATTTGTACCACCGGTTACGCGAAGTCTACCGGGGGGGCATCTGGGAGCCTGGAGGCAGCTGGCTGACGCAGCTGGATATCGAACAGTTCTGCCAGCAGATCGAATCAGATGAATTGAAAAAAATTATCGCTGTAGCAGCGGATTAATTTCTGATCAGGACTGTGTTTGCCTGGTAGAGAAAGCCTTCCGGTCTTATTTTTCCATGGGGAAAAATTTTTTCAGGATGCGTTCTTTGGAACGGTACAGGATAATAAGCAGGATAGCTGTAGCAAGAACCAGCAATACCACTTCTATTTTTTTCAGGTATGCACTGAGTGACGTCCAGTTGTCTCCCAGAAGACTTCCTGCATAGATGATGCCCAATGACCAGAGAGCTGAGGGGATGGCCGTCAACAGCAAGAAGCGGATGAAATGCATGCGGGCCAGCCCGGCCGGCAGGGACACGAGGGTTCTGATGATGGGCAGAAACCTGCCGAAGAAAATGACAGAAGGCCCGAACCGTTCGAACCATTTTTCCGTATATACGATATCCTCGGAGGAAATCCGAAACCGGCGTCCGAACTTATCTACAAGCGGACGTCCGCCATAGAAACCGAGCATATACATGAATATCGCGCTCAGGAGCACTCCGGCCGTAGCGCTGAGGACCGCGAGCCACAGGTTAAGCTCCCCTTTACCAACGATAAACCCGGTGAGACCGAGGATAATTTCCGAGGGAAGCGGTGGAAAGATATTCTCGATAAGCATTCCGAGGAAGATGCCGAGATAC
The DNA here is from genome assembly GCA_029573015.1 of bacterium. Lineage (GTDB taxonomy): Bacteria > Patescibacteriota > CG2-30-54-11 > CG2-30-54-11 > CG2-30-54-11 > JAKQHK01. Next base: position 174 of record JAKQHK010000059.1, on the reverse strand, counting down.
CCTACAGATTCGATGAGTCCGACAATAAAATCAGTTAATGATTGCATAGTTGTATTTCATGCTGTGATAAAGACAAGTATCCCGATAACGAGCATATAGTACGCAAAAACCCGTAAAGTACGTTTCCTGAGGAACTGCAGCAGACCGGCAACAGCGCCATAACTAACCGCCGCC
>JAKQHK010000050.1 GCA_029573015.1 bacterium | reverse complement strand
AAGCGCGTCAGAGCCGCAAGCATCAGTATGTGTATATAAACGGTCGGCGGGTCAATGATTACTTGGTCGACTACCGGGTGCGGGAAGCATTTCACACCCTGCTTGATCACAAAGAAAAACCGATTTTCTTGCTTAACATTTCTCTGCCGTTCGATCTCGTAGATGTAAATGTACATCCGCGCAAGGCAGAGGTGAAATTCCAGCGGCCTCAGGAAGTGTATCGCGTGGTTGAGGAGGCAGTGATGCTCGCGCTGAACGAGGTGAATCTCGTACCACGGGCAGAACTGGGGAATCAGAAGGCAGGAGTCAGTGCGTCAGGGATCAGTGCGTCAGGAGACAGGGCTGTGATGAATGAGCGGGGGACATCGCAGACTTTTTCGCTCAAGGAAGAAATACGTCTGCCGCTCGAAAAACAGGCTGCACCGTTAGCTCAGCTCTATGCAACCTATATTCTGGCACAGGATGAGGAAGGCATCATGCTCATCGATCAGCACGCAGCTCAGGAGCGGATGATGTTCGAGAAGCTGTCCGCAATCAGCAGTCAGCGATCAGCTGCCATTCAAAGTCTGTTGCTGCCTGAGACTATTGAACTTGGTTGGCAGGAGGTGGAAGTACTGCAAGACAATATGCATCTGTTACAAAACATGGGGATTGACATTGCCGTGTTCGGTGAGCGGGAATTTATCGTACGTGCTGTGCCTGTAGTGTTAGCACACGTAAATCTCGGAGCTGTGATTCGCGGTCTGGTGGATGAATTGCTCGAGGAAAAGAAGGGCAAGACGCCAGAAAAGGAAATTGAAAAAAAACTCATCCAAAGGGCTTGCAGGATGAGCGTGAAAGCACATGAAGTGTTAACGCAGCCTCAGATGCAGAAAATTATTTCTGACTTATTTGCGTGTGAGCAGCCGTTTACCTGTCCGCATGGCCGTCCGACGATGCTGCGTTTGACGCAGGAGGAGCTGGAGCGTCTGTTTGCCCGTCGGTAGCCAGCACCGATTTGTACAGCTCTAATGTCTGTCTGGCAAAGACATCCCACGAGAAACGTTTGGTATATACAGGGATGTTTTTTTTGTCCTTGAGTACCGAAGTGATGGCTTTGGCCATGTCGAGCACGGAGGTGGGGTCAAAATAGGTGGCTGCATCGCCGAGCACTTCAGGCAGGGAAGTCGCATTGGAGCTGACGACCGGCAGGCCGGACTGCAACGCTTCTAGCGGCGGTAAGCCGAAGCCTTCGTAGAGCGAGGGAAAAACAAATGCTTCGGCGCTGTTGTACATGATTTTCAGGTCTGCATCTCCGAGAAAATCAGTGAATACTACTGCCTGCTCGAGGTGCAGCTCTTTGATTTTTGCTTCCAGTTGCGGCAGGTAGCGCGGGTCCTTTTTGCCGGCGATCGCCAGCTGGATGTCGTGGGCGCTGTGCTTGCGGACGAACTGCATGGCTTCGATAAGCCTGAGGAGATTCTTGTGCAGACTGGAGAGTCCGACATAGAGGAGGAAGGGCTTTTTCACCCCGTACCGTGCCAGCACATGTTCTGCCAGACCCGCATCATAGGTTGTCTTTTCCCAGCATTCATCTATTCCGTTATAAATCACCTCGATTTTTTCTGCTGGCGTATGGAACGTGCGGATAATATCATCGCGGGTATACTTGGATACAACTGAGATCCGTTGAGCTTTGCGCAGCGCCAGGGAGATAACCAGCTTGTACGCCAGCCGTTTCAGACCGGCATTGGCAGTCTCCTGGCTGGGGAAATGCGCCTGGATGAGGTCGTGGATGGTGACGATGAGCTTGCCGCGGTAGAGAATGGGGATGTTGAAATGGGGCACATGCAGCAAATCCAGCCTGGCCTGCTGCAGGATGCGCAGGTGCGTTGTCTGCTCTCTGAGATTATAGATAGAGGATACGGTCGGCACACAGGTTACTCGAGGATTTTCGTCTCCGATCAGTTCTGCGATGCGTTTTTCATCTTCTGGTCTGACGAAGAGACGATAATCATTGTCCGGATCGAGCCGGGGGATACGCGTTACCAGATTGAGAACATGTCGACCGATGCCGGTATAAAAGATCATGCGGGCGTCAATGCCGATAGTAGCCATAGATTTTTTTATTAACGGGTTAGCGGGTTACGAGTTATGAGCGTTCAGCTGTCAGCGGAGTGCTTTTTTGCTTACGATTAATAAATTACTAATTACGAATTATCAGTTTGAACAGGTTTTTCGCATTGATGCTGGTTTGTTCTGCGACTTCATCTCTGGTAATGCGTTTGAGCCGGGCGATGTGGTCAGCGATCATGGGGATGTACTGCGGTTCATTAGTTTTGCCGCGGACTGGCTGGGGGGCGAGGTAAGGACAATCGGTTTCCAGCAGGATGGATGAGAGCGGTATTTCCTGCGCTACTTTTTGTATATCCTTGGCGTTAGGGAAGGTTACGATGCCATTGAAGCCGATAAGAAAGCCGAGAGTGATCGCCTGGTGTGCCTGTTCTACGGTTCCGCTGAAGCAGTGGAGCACACCGCGAACTGGTTGGCAGTTTGTTAGTATCTTCAACATGTCTTCCATTGATTCCCGGGTATGGATGATAAGCGGGAGATCGTGTTTTTGTGCTGTTTTTATCTGCTTGATGCAGATCTGCTTCTGCAGTTCGTGGTCAGCCGGACCTTTCAGATAATCAAGTCCGCATTCACCGATGGCAACAACGCGTTCGTGTTGGACTTGTTCTTCAAAAAATTCCCACTGCGTCGCATCGAGCGCATGTGTATCGTTGGGATGCAAACCAACTGCCGCCCATACTGACGGAAACTTTTCGGCTAGAGACAGGACGCGCTCATTGTCAGCGATGTCCGTGCCGATCGTCAGTATCGTCTCGACCTGCTGCTGTACGGCACGCTGGATAACCGCTTCCGGATTATCGCTGAGCGGCGGGTAGGTCAGGTGAGAGTGGGTGTCGATAAACGCAAAGTGCGACATAGGTTATCCTCTATTGACCGGCATCAGACTAACAAATCTTTGCTTTCTCGACAAATGCCAGCTAATGATATCCCAGTAATCATGATTGTCATGTAACAAAAAAAACAATTATAATTTAATACTATGTAGATTATCAATAAATTATTACTACAAGGAGAAGCATATGCCAATGGGGTATGATTCGAGAACAGGGAGAACATGGCATGTATATTCACCACCTGCTACTGATTCTGAGGTACTTCGAAGCTGGAAAATAACAGTACACGGGATTTTTACATCCATAGCATCATCACTAGAAGGTATATGGTATAGAGGAAGTATTGATGCAGGATCAGATCTGGTAGAGAAAATTAGAGCAGAACTTGCAGCAATTCCGCCCTATCCCCGGGAGGATGGCTCGTTCGACCAAGTCGGCCAAGAAGTGATAGATGGAATGATGACACGTCTAACAGGTTTTTTTTCACGCGATCCTAAGCCTAATATTAGTGAAATAGGCTTTTTATGTGCCAATGTTTTCAATGATTTGGTTGCACGGTTCGAACATAAAGAAGAAAAACCAGAGGATCCGATATATCCTAATCAAGGCGGAATGGAAAGGTAAACGATAGACAGTGTCAGCTTTATATCCATCAGGCACAACCTAGCAAAACTTTTTGCTGGCGACAACTGTCGGCAGGTAAACATGATAGCATGACGTTACTGCAATCAAGGCCTCTGTGCAGGAAATGCCGTTCTCGTCAGCTCATGCAGCAATTGAGCGGATTCGGGCAGGTGCGAGCGAGCAACGATATATCTGCGTGCCTTCGCAGGATAGCCATTAACCAGTGGAATACACACCGCCCCCTTGGTTGCGGATTAGCCCTTTGATCTCCATCATGGTTAATAATGGAATGATCTGGGAGGCGGTTTGTCCGCTGCGCCGGACGATCTCATCTACCTGCAGGGGTTCTGCCTCTAAGAGCGAGATGATCGCCGCTTCGGCCGGATCAGCCGGCAGTGCGGCACGTGCTTCCACATGCTGGCGGGTCATCTGCAGATTGAGTTCGTCGAATATGTCCGCAGCCGTGCTAACCAGCTTGGCTCCCCGCTGGATAAGGGCATTGGTGCCCTGGCTCTGCTTATTCGTAATATTGCCGGGGATGGCAAATACTTCCCTGTTTTGTTCGAGCGCTGTTTGCGCGGTTATAAGCGAACCGCTTGTTTCTCCTGCCTCCACCACGAGCGTCCCCAGTGCCATCCCGCTGATGATGCGGTTACGGATCGGGAAGTGTATTGGCTTGGGTTCTGTGCCGGGCGGGAATTCCGAGATAAGGGTGCCCTGCTCCATGATGCGTTTAGCAAGAGCAAGATTGGATCTCGGATAGATGCGATCCACGCCGGAGCCGAGCACGGCGATGGCAGTACCGCCGCAGTCAAGCGTTGCAGCGTGAGCCACCGCGTCGATGCCGAGTGCCAGACCGCTGACGATCGCCAGTCCGTTCTCTACGATCTCGCGGGTAAGCTCTCTGGTTACCTGTTTGCCATAACTCGTACACTTGCGCGAGCCGACAATAGCCAATGCGAGCGCGCTGAAGGTGGAGAGATTACCGCGAACGTACAAGAGACGCGGGGGGAGATGGATCTGTTTGAGCAATTCCGGATATTCAGGGTCAGCCAGGGTAAGCAGACGTATACCCGATCTGCGGCATTTTTCCAGTTCCGCATCCGGATCAACCGTGAGCCGATCCTGCCAATGAGCGCAGATGTTTTCCGGAAAACGGGCAGCACGCAGGTCGTCGGCCGTCGCCTCCCATGCCTGTTGGGCAGAAAAGAACACTGCCATCAGTTTGGCTATAGTTGCGGGTCCGATACCTTCTACCCTGTTCAGGGCAAGAATGTATTTGGTATCGGTGTGCATGTTACAGATACGAGTCCCTCTTTTCAGCTTTGATCATACTGACAAGCTCTTTGACTTTTTCTGCCGCGCTGACGGGGCAGATGAGAATCGCATCTTCGCTTTCCACGATGACCATGTCCTTAAGACCGATCGTAGCGATGAGGCGGGAACCGGAGGAATAGACAAGTGAATTTTCCGTATCTATCCCCACATGCTGTCCGAAGACAAAATTGGTTTCGGCGTTTTTGGGCAAAATTTCTTTGACGGCTTTCCAGCTGCCGATATCACTCCAACCAATATCAGCTGGAATGACGACGATATTGTTTAATTTTTCCATGATAGCCGTATCGATGGGTTCCTTGGGTATGGTCGGATAGATTTTTTCCAGGGTAGCTTGCTCACGATCAGTGCCGATCGCGGCAGCTATTGTCGAGAGAAACTGGTATGTCTGAGGAGTATGTTGTTTGTAGGCTGCGAGCAGTACTTCGGCGCGGGCAATGAACATGCCTGCATTCCAGAAATAGTTGCCTGCAGAGAGAAATGCTTTAGCCGTTGGAAGATTTGGTTTTTCCGTAAAATTCTGGACCCGGAACACTTCCACCCCGTTGATTTTGCAGAATTCCTTGCCAGAGGCTATATACCCATAACCGGTTGCTGGATGGTCAGGAGATATGCCGAGCGTCACGATAACGTCATGTTTTGCAGCGATGTCTTCCGCGACTTTTAGCAGCTTCAAGAATGTTTCATTTTGCAGAATCACATGATCGGAATGGAGCGAGGCGAGAATTGCTTTCGGGTCACGATGGTAAACATGAAAGGCGCCGAGACCAATGACCGGGGCGGTATCGCGCCTTGCTGGTTCGATGACGATGTTCTGTGGCGGCAGACCGGGGAGCTGTTCGATAATGGCTGCCGCGTGATTATGGGCAGTCAGGACGATGGTCTCATCTGCGGCTATAAGGGGAGACACTCTCTGGACGGTTTCCTGAATCATGGAGCCTTGACCCGAGAGGTCGAGGAGATGCTTCGGAAAAGAGCTGCGGCTTAGCGGCCACAGGCGGCTGCCGCTGCCGCCGGCAGGAATAAGTGCATACATAACTGGTGCTTCCTGTTTAGATTATTCGGTGGGTGCAGGGGATGCAAATGTATCAGTGAGCTGAGTGATTGATTCAACTAATGCTGCATGCTCAGGAAAAAATTGAAACGTGATCAATTGAAAAAGAAGGGAATTAGGTGTTGCAGGTCCGCTGGCTACAGACTGTGTGTTGTGTACATATTCTCCGTTAGACAGTGTCTGGCTGTCATTAGGTTGGCGGGGCAGGCTGAGGGTCCGCAGGTAGCTGTGATAGCTCTGTTCACGATCGCTGGTAAAAGATAAACCGGTGAGTGCTGCTGGCTTCCAGACTAACCCGATGCTGAAGCCAATGATCAATATGAGTAATACTGGGGCGAAATTTCTTTTATGGCTTAAGTGTGGAGTTGCTGCTCGGATCACCTGATGTTGGTGTACAATCGCCGGATTATATGCCGGATTGGTTTTCAGATTCAGCACCGGCTGCATGGATGCTTTTCCGGTTTGGTCCGGTTCTACCGGTCGATGTGTGGATGGTTCTTCGCGCGAAGCAATGATGATTCTGCCGGTGAGCGATTGCCTATGGACAAATGTCAGACGGGCTTTGCCCGCAGCTATAACGCAGAAGAGATAGAGCAGAGGGATAATGCTTGCGACTGAAAGCTGGGGATGCCGGTAGAACATGACCGGGCTGATCAGGATGAGCACGAGTTCGATGAGCATGCGGTTAAGCACCGGGAAAAGCAGAACGCAGGCAGCCAGGAGCAGCGCCGTCAGATCAAAGGCGTGTATCTGGAGGCGCAGGCCTGCGTAGAGCGAGATTTCCAGCAGCAGGATGCGGAACAGCGGAAAGGAATACAGGTATGACCACATACGTTGCGTTTATCTAGAACCGATAATCACGACAATATCTGTTGTTTGATTTTGATAGAGTTCTGTTTTGATGATCGGTTGGTAAGCCGTCTCCAGCGCACTTTGCACAGCTTCGGCTTTTCGGAGATTATCTGCGCTCGCATAGATCTCGGTGGTGGTATAGGAAAACACATTGGCATTGCCGGTGGCAGCGACGGTGAAGTTCGCAGTCCGCAGCAGGTCCGCGGCAGAATTGGCTGCTCCGCGTATGCCGCTGCCGTTTAAAACCGCAACTGATATTTCGCTGGTGATAAGCGGCGGTTCGGTCGGGGTCACGTTGGGTTCATCCGGTACAGCAGGCACATCGGGGTTGTCAGGTGTGGGTTCAGGATCCTGTGACCAGATGGATTCCCATCCGGAAGCCAGATCAGCCAGCGTCTCATCAGTGATGCCGCTGAAGGTGAGCAATTGCAGATACGTATTATTAGTCTGTCCCGGTACATCTGTCTGCTGCTGCGGAGGGAGGGAAGTCTCCGCAGGCTTGTTTGCGATCAGGAGGAGTACGAGATAGATGACCAGGGACAGTCCAGCCCAGGCAATACACCAGAGGAATATTCTGACGAGTGGCAGGGATCGATTTCTTTTACCCTTCTGTCCCTGCTGGAAGCTGAGATGCACTTCCGGTTTGGAGAATGTTTTAAATTGGGTGACCGTATCTTCCCGCGCTGGTTTTTCAGGGAGTGGCGGTATCAGCGGTTCAGCAGTATAACTGGCCGGAACAGCCGGTTCAATCGGTTCAATACGGGGAAGCGGCGGCTCGGGTACCTGCACCGGTTCTGCAGCTGTTTCTGCCTGCATGTCTGCATCGGGCAGCGGTTCGGGTTCAGTATCGTCGTCAGGCGGGGCAGTTACAGGCAAGGTATCAGATGCGGGGGAAGCAGGAACAAGCATGTCTTCTGTCTGAGCAGGTGAGAGCGATATGAGATTGGGATCAGCGTTTTCCGGTTCTTCCGGCAGTTCTTCGATCAGATTGAGGGAACGGGGGGAAAGGGATAATTCTTCGATAACCTCAGGCGGAATCAGCGGTTTACTGGGAATACTGGCGGTAATCGCAGAGGGTAGTCCAGGGGTGAGATAGAATCTTTTTTTGATATCTCGGGCGATTTTCAGGGAAACACCCCGGATTTCAGAGAGATCGTCTACAGTAGTCTTGTTTAACGCTGCTTCGGTAGGGAATGCGACAGAAATTTTTTGCGCAAGCTTGGGACCAATCCCCGGAACAGTCCTGAGTTTGGCGATTACCTCAGAAGCAAGTGCTGTTTCATCAGCCGGTGGCGGGGAGAGCGTCACCGGAGGCACGGCGGGTGGTGTCAGGTGTGTTGCCGGGTCATGCGCATCAGACTGGAAGAAGAGCTTCCCGAGGTTGGACTTTTGTTTTTTTTCATCATGCATAGGTGGCACGGTTACTAGATTTATGAGTTTGAAGCAAGATACTCTTCGATGCGGAGAAGCTGATTGTACTTGGCGGTCCGTTCTCCGCGCGCCGGGGCGCCGGTCTTGATCTGGCCGGCAGCGGTGCCGACGACGAGGTCAGCGATGGTCGTGTCCTCAGTCTCTCCGGATCGGTGGGAAAAGACGTTGGTCCAGTTGTTTTTCTGAGTCAGATGAATGGCAGTGAAGGTTTCAGTTATAGAACCGATCTGGTTTACCTTCACCAGCAGGCTGTTGGCAGCCTGAGCAGCGATGGCTTTTTCTATGCGTTCGGGATTGGTGACGAGCAGGTCATCGCCGACGATCTGGTGCGTCGAGCCGATTTCGTCCATAAGCTGTTTCCAGCCGTCCCAGTCATCCTCGGCATGCATGTCTTCGAGCGAGTAGATCGGATAGCGTTCGCACCATCCCTTGATCACCTCGGTCCATTCTCCGGAGGTGAGAGTTTTGTTCTCCTTCTTCAGTTCATAGCGACCGTCGCGGTAAAATTCGGAAGCTGCCGCATCAAATCCGAGCACAATGTCGGTGCCAGCTTTATAGCCGGCTTTTTCGATAGCCTGGAGCAGGATATCGATCGGTTCGGTATTGGAAGTCATTTCCTTGGGGGCAAAGCCTCCTTCGTCTCCTACCGAGGTGGTATATTTTTTTTCTTTCAGGATTTTTCCGAGATGATGGTAGACTTCCACGCCGGCGCGAAGACGTTCATGGTAGTCTGGTATCGCGGCTGACAGGGGGATGATGAAATATTCTTGTACATCGGTTGCCCAGTTGGCATGTTTGCCACCGTTGAGCACATTGAAGAGCACCTGGGGCATGATTGGTTTGGGCGTGCCGAACAGCTCGGCGACATGCTCGTAGAGGTGCAAGCCCTTACTTTGGGCGGCGGCATGCAGGGCTGCCATAGAAACACCAAGGATGGCATTGGCGCCGAGTTTGCTTTTATTGGGCGTGTTGTCCAGAGCAAGCATGGTCTCGTCAATTTCTTTCTGTTGTTTGGCATCCATACCCTTGAGCGCTGGGGCAATGATCGAGTCAATGTTGTGGATGGCCTGGAGCACTCCTTTGCCTAGAAAATGTGCCGGGTCGTTGTCGCGCAACTCCAGCGCTTCGTGGGCGCCGGTGGAGGCGCCACTCGGTACGGCTGCCCTGCCGCTGCTGCCGTCAGTAAGCCTGACGTCAACTTCGACGGTCGGGGTAGCGCGGGAATCAATGATCTGGCGGGCTTTGATCTCGATGATTTCAGACATACCAATAACTCCTGTTGAATAACAGTAATCTGGCAGAGGTTCGGACTTTTTTCGCGTTCAAATAGTAGCACATTATTATCCGGTTAGCTACGGGTTTTCGGGTAATATATGCGCCGATCCTTGACAGAGGGGGCATACCTTCTTATCCTTACGCACGGCACAACAACAAGGAAACATACAAGGAGCATTCATGTCCAAGCGGTTGGTAATCGTGGAATCACCGGCTAAAGCGCGTACGATCGAGCGTTTTTTACCTGATGAGTATACAGTTAAAGCTTCTATGGGGCACATGCGCGACTTGCCCAAAAGCAAGCTGGGGGTCGACATTGAGCATGATTTTGCTCCCCAGTACATTATCCCCCGGGACAAACAGAAAGTAGTGCGCGAATTGAAAGATGCGGCAAAAAAGGCTGATGAGATCATCCTGGCGACTGACGAAGACCGGGAGGGAGAAGCGATTGCCTGGCACCTGCTGCAGGCAATCGGGGTGCAGCATGAGGAAACCAAGCGGGTCGTGTTTCACGAAGTAACCAAAGAAGCTATCCTGCAGGCGTTGGCAGCACCCCGTACCGTTGATATGCACCGCGTGGATGCGCAGCAAGCTCGTCGCGTGCTAGATCGCCTCGTCGGCTACACCCTCAGTCCCTTTCTCTGGAAAAAAGTTGTCAGGGGGCTGTCTGCCGGTCGGGTACAGTCAGTAGCGTTACGGTTTGTCGTGGAGCGGGAACGCGAGCGGGATGCTTTTCATCCAGTCGAGTACTGGAGCATTGCCGGAGACTTTCAGCTGGAAGCAGGGATGATCCGGGCAGGTTTGCATGCAGTTGATGGTCGGAAAATCGGCCAGGGCGACCAGCCGCAGGATTTGCTAATCAATTCAGCCAGTCAGGCGCAGGCGCTCAAGGAACGGCTGCAGGCCTGCAGCTACCAAGTCGGCAGCGTGGAAAAGAAAGAACGTCAGAGGGCTGCCTATCCACCCTTTACTACGAGCACGCTGCAGATGGAGGCAGCCCGGAAGCTACGTTTTTCTGCGAACAAGACCATGCTGATCGCCCAGCAGCTGTATGAAGGTATAGAAATCAGTGGTGGGGAGCGCACCGGTTTGATTACCTATATGCGTACTGATTCACTCAATTTAGCGCAGACGGCGGTAGAGGAAGCGCGTGAGCACATCAGCCGCAAGTTCGGAGAAAAGTATCTTCCGGCTAAACCCATTTTTTATAAAACAAAAACCAAGGGCGCTCAGGAAGCTCACGAAGCTATCCGCCCCACCTCTTTTCATCGGGAGCCGGAATCATTAAAAGCGTATCTGAATGCGGACCAGTACCAGTTATATGATTTGATTTATAAACGCAGCCTCAGCTGCCAGATGCAGAAAGCGGTGTATGACCAGACAGGTATTGATATCACAGATAGCGTAGCCTCGGTTACGTTCCGGGCTACCGGACAGGTTTTACGATTCGATGGCTTTCTCCGGGTGTACGAGGAGGGCAGTGATGACGAGCAGTCGACCAACGGGGAGGATCGCCGCTTGCCGCAGGTTCGCGAGCAGGAAGCTGCCGAACTGAAAAAACTTGAGGCTGAGCAGCACTTTACCCAGCCGCCGCCGCGGTTTTCTGAAGCAACCCTCGTTAAAACACTTGAGAGTCACGGCATTGGCAGACCGTCGACCTATGCACCGATCCTGAGCACCATTGTCCATCGGGGGTATGTACGTCTGGAGCAGCGGCGTTTTGTTCCCGAGGATGTCGGTTACATCGTCAATGATTTGCTGGTGGAACATTTCCCTGACATTGTTGACAGCGATTTTACTGCTGAAATGGAAGAAAATCTTGACGCTATAGCTGCAGGAGAGCTGACTTGGGTACCAGTGGTGCGCGAGTTTTATGTTCCGTTTGCCAAGCAGGTGGAGGAAAAGGAAGATTCTGTCGAACGTCAGGCAATCATTAAAGATTTGGGATCGCATCCGGATAGCGGTAAACCCATGACGGTAAAAATTGGACGCTATGGTCCATACGTGCAGATCGGGGACAAGGATGATGCGGACAAGCCGCGCTTTGCTTCTATTCCCAAAACTATCGTTCCTCAGGAGATCACCCTGGAACAGGCGCTGCAGCTGTTTGATCTGCCCCGGGTTGTCGGAGAGATAAACGGGTCTCCCGTTGAAGCCAATATCGGGCGTTTCGGGCCGTACGTAAAACACGCGGGGAAGTTTTATTCCATCAAAGACGAGGATCCGTACACGATCGACATAGCTCGCGCTCAGGAGCTGATCGCGGCAGCGCAGGAAAAGCAGGCTAAGGCACTGGTCAAGCGTTTCGATGGTGTAGACATAGAAATCCGCAGCGGCCGGTATGGCCACTATGTCACGGACGGAAAAAAGAATGCCAAGATCCCCAAAGGGTCGGATCCGATTGCCTTGACCCTGCCTGAGTGCGAAGCCCTGCTCGCCGCTGCCCCAGATCGCAAGAAGCGGGGACGGAAGAAAAAATAGCGTTTTTTCTCTTCTGATCAGTTTCCCGGCAGGCTATGCTATACTTCCAACAGATACACCCAACAGGAACGGGTATGATTTCTTTTTCCCGCAATCTGTTATCTTCTTCGTCTGCCAACAGGCGTACGGCCATAACTGCCGGGATAGCCGGCTTGCTCATCGGCACCCTCGCTGTTCTGTACCCGCTCGGCATAGTGGTGCTTATCGGCGGTTGTGTCGGACTGTGGCTGCTCTATCGTGTTCTGGGTGATCCTTTTTTCGGGGTATTGCTCATCACGTTTTTTCTTCCTTTTGAGCGTGTTGGCGGGTTTGACATCGGCGGCATGACGATCCGTCTGCATCAGGTCTGGGCGCTGCTGACCCTGGCGAGCTGGATCGGCCAGAAAATCATTCGTGGGGAGCTGCGTTTCCGGGCTAATCCGCTGTTCTGGCCGCTGTTTCTGTTCATCCTTGGTAATTTTGCCTCCCTGCTCAATGCCATTAACCTGACTCGCGGCTTGTTCGTGACAGCTTTTACTATTTTTGTCATCATCACGTCATTCATGATTGCCGAACTGGTGGACACACGTGATAAAGCCGTGCGCGTTTTCCGTGTGCTGTTCTTTTCGGCTGTGCTTGTGAGCTTGTTCGGATTGTTCCAGTGGATCGGCGATGAAATCGGACTGCCGCCCAGCATTACCCAGATCCGGGTCGGCTGGTACAACAAAGGGGTGATCGGCATGACACGCCTGCACTCCACGGCGCTCGAACCGCTGTATTTCGCCAATTACCTGCTGGTCGTGCTGCCGCCGGCGCTGTCGCTGCTGCTGCATCATGTTATCCGCCGGGTGAAACAAGACCATGCGACCGTCACTCCCGTACCCTATGCAGTTATGCTGATCGGCTCCATGGTTATAGGTCTGGCTTTTCTGCTCACCATTTCGCGTGGGGGCTATCTGGCTCTGGCAATGAGCTGCCTGGTCCTGTTTATTTTCAGCTTCAAACAGTTTTTTACTCCGCGTATCCTTGCCTTGGGAGTCATCGGCGCGGGCGCGCTACTTTTAGTAGGCGGCGTTATCGGCATCAGCTCCTCTAAATTAAATTTGGAGTACATGCTTTACCGGGCCACCCATTTCGTGGAAACAACTTCTGACTGGGAACGCCTGGAAGCATACGAGGCAGCCTACGAGGCATTCACACTATCGCCGTGGTTTGGGTACGGTCCGGGGAACTACGGCGCTTACCGGGTTGACCAGTACAGCGGTAGTCCGGATGAAGGCTGGGGCATTGCCAATAATGAATATCTGGAACTCCTGGCTGAGGTTGGCTTGTTTGGATTCATCACTCTGGTTGTTGCTCTGCTACTCTGGACCATTCGCAATCTCGCAGCCCAGGGGAGGGCACAGGATCAGATTGTGCGGACGTTGCTTATCGGATCGCTTGCGAGCATGGCAGGGATCGCCCTGCAGTACATGACGTTTTCCACCCTTTATATCATGCACATCTGGTGGATGATCGGGTATGGGGTGGCGTTGCAGCGGTTAGCCTTTGAAAACAAGGACATACATGACGCAAAAGAGTAAATCCTCCGGCAAGCTTTTATTTTTCAGCATCAGTTATACGCTTTTCATCATATTTCTCCTCTGGTGGGCTGAGCAGTTCATCGCCTGCGGACTGGGGATAGGTACCGGCATTCTCAGAATCGTTCTTTTCTGGATATCCAAAGAGGGAGAGCCGTTTGCCGCACATGCTATCCAGACTGCACCGCAGGAGCGGACCGAGCAGGAAGCACAGCTTTTGCAGGAGGATTATCAGGTGTATCGGGAAGAAATACGGCGCTCGACTGTCTGGGGCAAGCCGGCGAAGATGCTTGCCTGTCTCCTGTTTGTCATCGCGGTAGTCTATCTGGACCGGCAACTGATTTTTTATACCTATTTCATGAGTTTGCTCGTAACCTGGATGTGGTTTCAGTGGTGGATCGCCTGGCGTACGGGGAATTAACCAAAGGGTATGATCTTGATGAAAAAAAAATTATATCTTGTTACGGGAAACGAACACAAATACCGCGAGTTCTGTGCCATCGTGCCGTTCCCGATCGAACGTCTGGCGCTGGATCTGCCTGAAATACAGTCCCTTGATCTGGAAGAAGTCGTCCGTGCCAAAGCCGCAGCAGCGTATACAGCTGTCGGTAAGCCGGTGCTCGTCGAGGATGTTTCCTTTGAAATCACAGCTTGGCATGGACTGCCCGGTCCGTTTATCAAGTGGTTCAACCAGACGCTTACTCCGGCAGGCATCGCCCGCCTCATGCGCAGCGAAGCAGACCGGTCAGTTGCAGCCCGGGAAATCATCGATTTGTATGACGGTACCGAGCACCGCCTGTTTTATGGCGAAGTTACTGGCAGGGTAGCAGAGGAACCGCGGGGCGAAAGTGGTTTTGGCTTTGACACTATATTCATCCCGGACGGTCAGGAAAGAACCTATGGAGAAATGAGCGCGGAGGAGAAAAATACTATTTCCCACCGGGCAGTGGCACTTTCAAAGCTCAAGAACTATCTAAAACGGGTTGAGGAGGGAGAGATGAGGTGACGAAGAGAAAAGAAATAGTTCAGGGTTCTAGGTTGAGGGAGGTACAATGAAGAGTTCGTTCCCATTTGAAGAGTTGGAAGTATGGAAGCTGAGTATGGGGTTGGTTAAGACTATTTATGAGGTAACGGTTGGTTTCCCAGATGAGGAAAAATTCGGTTTGACAAGTCAGATGCGGAGAGCGGCAACTTCTGTTCCTCTTAACGTAGCAGAAGGAAAAGGACGTTGGAGTAAGAAAGAATTTGTACATTTTTTGTTTATTGCTCGTGGTTCTTTGTATGAAACATTAACACTTATTATTCTGGCATATGAATTGGACTATATTACGTCGGAGAAAAAAAGTTTGTTAGAACAAGAATCAAGCACGATATTAAGCAAGCTGAGCGGGTTGATTAATCATTTGAAAGAAAAAGCATCCTAGAACCCTGAACCAGCAATAATCTCAATCATCAACTGGAGTTCTTATGGTTAAGCGCGACGCTATCATTCAGTTCTGCAACGAATATTTAAACATTGATGCTTTTAGCGATTACGGCCCAAAAGGTCTGCAATTTTTGGGTAAGGCGGAAGTAAATAAGATCGTGACCGGGGTGAGTGTATCGCGGGAACTGTTTGCTGCTGCTGCCGAAGCGCAGGCTGACATGATCCTCGTGCACCACGGTGAGTTCTGGAATAACATGTCTCAGCGGGTGGATCGGGTGCGCAAGCAGCGCCTAATAATCCTATTTGAGCATGACATGACATTGCTTGGCTACCATCTGCCCCTCGATGCCCACCGGGAGATCGGCAACAATGTCCTTTTGGTACAGGCGGTTGGCATGCAGGTTGGTAAAGAACAGTTTGGCCTGTACGAAGGGATGGAGATAGGAGCACTGGGAGTTCATACAGGTTTGCCGCTAGGAGAGCTGGTCAGCAGTCTGGAAAAGATTCTCGCTACCGAAGCGCTCGTTTTCCCCTTTGGTCCGGATACCCTTAAAACAGTCGGTTTTGTGAGCGGCGGGGGAGCGGGTGATCTGGCAGAAGCCATAGATAGAGGATTAGATGCGTTTGTGACTGGCGAATCCAAAGAATCTACCTATCATCTTGCCAAAGAAGCGGGCATCAACCTGATTTACGCGCATCACTATAACAGCGAAAAGCTCGGTATCCAGGCGCTCGGCCACAAGCTTGCCGGCCAGTTCGGCATAGAGCATCAGTTCATCGACATTCCCTGTCCGCTATAGTCATACGAATCAATTGAACGTGCAGTTATGGCTGGTTAATCATTGTTACGAATTGTTGTTGCTTGTACCATATACCTAACCCCTAACCCCTAACCCCTAACCCCTAACCCCTTCTCTTCTGTCTCCAAGATAGTGCTTGCATTCCAAACGGGTTGCGGTACAATAAGCGCGGTTTGATCAGGATTCACCAACCTGGTTAACAAACCGGGGGAGACAACCCTCGTGACAAACATTAAAGGTTCGAATAATTCGAACAAATGATTGAGTGGAACCACGAGTATAGCTCTCGTCTCAAGGATAACCTTGGGGTGAGAGTTTTTTTGTGAGCCTGCGCTGAGGATCAGCCCGATGTACATCGGGCTGGACGAATGCGGATGATAAAAATGGTTTGGATGTTCATCGAGAGAAGTAGCTAGGGTGTGCCAGCGAACAATCCACCGTGGCAAAGCGAAGGTGGATATACGTTAACCAAAGGTTTCTGCCTGATCATCTGTTAGCAATTAGCTTTGAGCCATGAGCATATAGCCTGTCGCTTACAGCCTATAGCCTAAAAGGAGAAACAGATATGTCAGAAAAAAAAGAATTGTCATTCGACGAACGTCAGGCAGCAGATCTCGCTGCCATGCGGCATTCCTGTGAACATGTGCTGCACCAGGCAGTCTACCGTTTGTACGGCGAAACGAATATCAAGGCCGCCATGGGACCTTCGACCGAAGACGGATTTTACTTTGATTTCGAGGCGGTGTACGAGGGCGTGCGGATCACCCCGGATGATTTTGAACGCATCGAGAAGGAGATGGCCAAAATTATTGCTGAGGATATGGAGATCCGGCGTGAGGAAGTAACGTTTGACCGCGCCAAGGAATTGTTCAAGGACAACCCCTACAAGCAGGAGTGGCTTGATATCTTCCAGCAGCGGGGGGAGACGGTAGTCTCGGTCTACTGGACCGGCAAGGACTTTGTTGATCTCTGCCGCGGACCGCATGTCGACTCCACTGGGCAGATCGGACCGTTCAAGCTGCTCAAGATGGCGGGTGCCTACTGGCACGGGGATGAAAAGAATAAAATGCTCACCCGTATCTACGGTACCTGCTTTCCGACACAGGACGAGCTTGACCGGTACCTCTGGCGCATGGAAGAAGCTAAAAAGCGTGACCACCGCAAGCTCGGTCAGGAGCTCGACCTGTTCATCATCGATGATGAAGTTGGCAAAGGATTGCCACTTTGGATGCCCAAGGGTGCCATGGTACGCAAGCTGCTCATGGATTTTGCCATGGATACCTACCTCGCCCGCGGCTACGAGCCGGTAGCCAGTCCGCATATCGGGAGCAAGACCCTCTGGGAGACTTCCGGGCACTGGAATTTTTACCGGGAGAGCATGTACCAGCCGTTCGGCATCGAGGACGAGGAGTATCTGCTCAAGCCCATGAACTGTCCGTTCCATATCAAAATGTACAAGGCCCGCAAGCATAGTTACCGCGAATTTCCTTTCCGCTGGACCGAGATGGGTACCGTATACCGTTACGAGAAGACCGGTGAACTTTCCGGTCTGACGCGGGTACGCGGGTTCACGCAGGATGATGCCCATATCTTCTGCCGGCCAGACCAGTTGCATGAAGAACTGATCGCCATGATCAATCTGACGAAGTACATCTGGGGCACGCTCGGGCTCAAGGATTTCGAAGTGAGCCTCTCGGTCGGCGACCCAGCCAATCAGGGCAAGTACATCGGCGACCGCGAATCCTGGGAGCTGGCAGAGAATGCCCTCGAGAAAGCACTCAAGCAGGAGGAAATCGTCTATACGCGTTTCCCGGGCGAAGCGGCATTCTACGGGCCGAAGATTGATTTCCTCTTTTCCGATTCGCTCGGCCGGAAATGGCAATGCTCCACCATCCAGGTTGACTTTAACAATCCCCACCGCTTCAACATGACCTACATCGATGCCGAAGGGGTGGAGCAGCAGCCAATCATGCTGCATCGGGCGCTGCTCGGCTCCATCGAACGCTCGCTCGGTATCCTCATCGAACACTATGCCGGCGCGTTTCCGGTCTGGCTCGCGCCTGTGCAGGCAGTGATCATCCCGATTGCTGACCGGCATATCGGCTATGCAGAAAAAGTTGCCCAAGCCTGCTGGGAAGCAGGATTGCGGGTGGATATCGATGTGCGCAGCGAGCGCATGAACCAGAAAATCCGTGACGCCCAGCTGTTGAAGATTCCTTACATGCTGGTAGTTGGTGACAAGGAAAAAGAATCTAATGCCATTGCGTTACGCTTACGCACCGAGGAAGACAAAGGCATGGTCAAGGTAGACAGCTTCATCGAGCGCGTCAAAGCGCTGGTCAGCGAGAAGAGTCTGGTGGAGTGGAATGAATGATCTGATGGTTGTGCAGGATTAGTAATGCTCTCCAGAGGGAGCATCGGGTGGCGGAAACGTTTGCTGCTCGAATCCATGAGGATTGAGCTCTTGTTCTATTTGAGCGATAAGCTGTTCGAGTGCTTGCGGTAAAGTCTCAATTAGTAATTGAAGATCGGCATTTTCTTGTAATCCTGGCAGCTCAGGAAAAGGATGTTGTTCAGCTCCAGGGAGATCGCGATATTGTTTGATTAGTTCAGCAATCGGATACTGGAAGGTGGCAAAGGTTACTTCTCCGTTCCCGGGATTGTAGGACATAGCTACTGGTATATCAGAGTTCTGCATAGTTTCTTGGAGTTGTTTCGCATCCGCTAGTAACGCCATAAGAGGTTCGCGTCTTGCTTCAGTATAATCAATTCCACAGAGAGGGGATGATCCTGGACTCGTGCCTGGGATTTGGATATGGGAAGCCATGCAGAATCTTTCTGATTAAATAATCTAATTATCATTGAATTATCTATCTATGTCACGCCCACCAGCTACTAGCTGGTGTAATCATAATTGTGTGTTACCCGGTCCCGCTTCTTGTGCTTCAGCATCCATCCGGGTAATTTCGTTGTCGACCTGTTCGAGAAGTTGTCCCAGCATCGCGCGGGCAAAGTCTTCATCTTCAATAGTAAATCCGTTTTGGGTTGAAGCCTCTGGGTCTATTTCTCTTTGTAGGGCTAGATACTCGGCATAGCATTCTTTAACTGCCCGCACGAACTCAGGACCAGTTCTCTGGGTGACAGTTTCATGCGTAGTGCTTGGGATGACTGTTTCCCCTTGGACTTTGATCGCAGGGGTGCGTTTGCTTGTTCCTACTGGTGAAGCTAATTCGCGCAGGCGTGTTTGCAGTCCAAGTAATTTTTGATATCGTTGGTATAGGTGGTGTGTCATGATGACTTTGATTACTACATTAGCTTGTGATTTCCTATTACTTAATTATCTATCTATCTATCTATCTATCTATGTCAAGCATACAAAGCAAAGAGCAGAAACACTACTTCATCCAAACCTTTGGTTGTCAGATGAACACGGCGGACAGCGAGCGGCTTGCTGGCCTGCTTGAGCGTTATGGCTTGAAACCAGCCGGACGCTGGCAGGAGGCTGATATTATCGTGCTCAACAGCTGTTCAGTGCGTCAGGCTGCTGAGGATAAGGTGTACGGGTGGGGCAAAAAATTGAAAATGCAAATAAACAATGATCAAGAAAACAAAAATCAACGAAGCAATAATCAACGAAGCGAAGAAACAAAAGAGCGTTTAACTATGAGCGTAGAGCGAGGGGCGACGGGTGATACAGAAAAAAGCTTAAAGCTCAAAGCTCATAACTCACCGCTCGTAGTATTGACCGGCTGCATGGTCGGGTCGGTACGCGGGGAGCGACAACGGTTCAGCGAGGCAGAGCTGCGGCGCCGGGCTAGTTTTGTCGATTATGTTCTCGAGCTGGACGAGTGGGAGGAGCGACTGCCGGAGATTTTACATCAAATATCCAATATCCAATTTTCACCATCCAATAATCAATTTTCAACAGGCAATTTTCAAACAATACCCAATACTCAATTCCCCATACCAAAACGAGCCGAAGGCGAACATGCCTATGTGAAGATCTCCGAAGGCTGCGATAACTTCTGCACCTATTGCGTCGTGCCCTACGGCAGGGGCAGGGAAGTCAGTCGGACGCAGGAGGAAATAATCACTGAGGTGAAGGATTTGGTCAAAAATGGTTTCAACCACATCACCCTGCTCGGGCAGAATGTCAATTCCTGGGGAATAGCTGATGCTGAGCAGAAAAAGCAGATCCGCATCAACAGTGAGGCGGAACTGCCTTTTGCATCGTTGCTCAGAGAACTGCATGAGCTGGAAGACCTTGATAAGCTGTCCTTCTTGACTGCCAACCCGTTTGACTTCACTCTTGACCTCGTGGAAACGCTTGCCCTGCCCAAACTGGACCGCTATCTGCATATGGCAGTGCAGTCAGGTTCGGATACTGTATTGCAACGCATGAACCGCCGGCATACGATCGCGGAATACTGTAAGCTCATCGCTGCTATCCGGGCGCGCGTGCCGGATATGGAGCTGGGAACCGATATCATCGTCGGATTTCCCGGCGAGACCGAAGCTGAATTCGAGGAAACCGTCAAGCTGGTCCGGGAAATCCGCTATGACAATGTATATGTCGCTATGTATTCCCCCCGGCCGGGCACGTATGCGGCAAAGAAGTATACGGATGATGTGCCGAAAGAGGAGAAAAAGAGAAGGTATCAGCTGATAGCTAATTTGGTAAATAGCACTACTGATAATATGCTGATCTGAAATCTTTTTATAGTGAATGCTATCTTCCGTTAGGTGATATGCGTGTCTTATATTTGATAAATAAAAGAAGAGCTGCAGCAATAACTACTCCCACTCCTGCTGCCTCAGTCGACGATAAATCAAAGTTAAAAAGAGGGGGAGGGGTCCCTTGTAATGTTTCCGCTAGACCGCCACCGCCCCCATCAGCCGGGAGATTTGGTAATAAGTTTTGAAGTTGTTGAAGTGCTGTTTCAGCCTGCTGGCCTAATGCTTCAGCTACCTGTTGCGCAGCCTGGAGGAATTCCTGCCCATGGCTGAGAGCTTCCTGCAGCATGGTGTGCAAGGACTGCGCGTCCATGTGTTGCATGACTATACCAACAACTTCTTTAAGTTGCACTCCAGCCTGTGATATCTCGTGGATCAGTTCCGGATTAGTCAATAAATCAAGAGACATTATTTCCCCTTTGGTATTAATTTGTCAGACTGGAAAGCGTGGATAGTATGCGTTCGGTCTGGATGACCGCGATGGCATTGCGTCCTTCCTGAGGGAGGGCAAACCAGGCATTTTTTGACGTTGTATGTTTGGCACGGATCGCCTGGCAGCGGGAACGCAGGTCAGCGTCATCGAGCCAGTCGACATACTCGGTCCAGGTGTCCGGAAGCGTGGCATCGATCATGCCTTCGGCGGCTATGATGATTTTTTCCCAGGTTTTGGTAAGCATTTCCTCTGTCGGCAGGTTTTTTACCTCTTCTTGCCAGCGGGTGTCGGTCTGGACCTGTGTCATCACCTGCTGGAGCAGCTGGCGGGCAGTTTCCTGTTCGTCAGTCTGGAAATGCAGCGGCGGATGGGTTGTCATGGGGAAACTCCTTTTATTTTTGTTTTATTGCCATATCATGACATTATACCGCCATTTTGCATTTTTGGCAATGATTTGTTGCTTGACAGGCATGGCAGGTAATCCTATGATTAGTATGTTCACATTTACCGAATTATTTTATTTTGCGGGAGTTGACCTGGTGATTTTGCTCATATGTGCTGTTTCTGTCCTTTTTCTGCTCATTCTGGAAACATTCATCATGAAACTGTTCAGTCATTATGGCGTATTGTCCGGAAATTTGCCCTGTCCCCCGCCTGTCGTACAGGGGCGGGCACCGGCTGGTACCTATGACTATGAGCGTGAGCTCGACTAAGCAAAAACAAAACCAGGCATCACTCCCCCGTTAGTAAAAAGGGGTACAACATGGAAATAGTCATCACCGCCCTGCTCGTCGGAGGCCTTGCCTTTGCAGCAGGTTTTTTTGTGCAGCCGATCCTGAGCAAGGGCAAAATCGAGAAGGAGCGGGAAGAGGCGCAGCAGATGCTCTCCACGGCCAAGGCACAGCAGAAGGAGCTAGTGCTGGAAGCCAAGGACGAGGCCATGAAGATCAAGGAAAAAGCCGAAGCCGATGCAGCGCGGATGCGGGCGGAAATCGTCGTTGAGCAGAAACGCCTGCACCAGAAAGAGGAATCGATTGACAAGCGTTATGATGTTGTAGAAAAGAAAAATGCTGAACTGGATGAAAAACGCAAGACAGCCGAGAATTTTCTGAAAGAACTTGAGGATCGCAAACAGCAGATCGTCCAGAAGCTCGAGAGCGTCGCCCACATGACCTCAGAGGAGGCCAAGGACGAACTCCTGCTTCGGGTCGAAAAAGATATCAAAGAGGACGCCCTGCGTCTGATCAAGGAAGTGGAAACCGCGACCAAGGAGGAAGCAGACCGCAAGGCGCGGGAAATCATCGCCACTGCCATCCAGCGCTGCGCTACCGAGCATACCAATGAAGTAACCGTCAGTTCTGTTTCTTTGCCGAGCGACGAGATGAAGGGACGGATCATCGGACGGGAAGGCCGCAACATCCGGGCACTCGAGAAAGCCACAGGGGTGGATTTTATCGTCGATGACACACCAGAAACAATTGTTATTTCTAGCTTCGACCCGGTGCGCCGGGAAGTCGCCCGGGTTTCGCTCAGCCAGCTTGTGGCTGACGGTCGCATCCATCCAGCCCGCATCGAGGAAGTCGTGGAAAAAGCCCAGAAGGAAGTCGATAAGGTCGTCATGGAAGCCGGTCAGAATGCCGCCAATGCCGCCAAGGTGCCGGGCTTGAAGTCCGACGTCCTCAAGCTGCTGGGGACATTGAAATTCCGTTTCAGCTACGGGCAGAATGTACTGGAGCACTCGATTGAAGCTTCCAATATAGGGGCGCTTATGGCAGCCGAAATCGGCGCGGATACAGCGCTGGTGCGCAAGGCCGCCCTGCTCCATGACATCGGCAAAGCTATAGACCACAAAGTCGAGGGCGGGCATGCCACCATCGGTGCTGACCTGCTCAAAAAGCTCGGATTTGGTGAGCGGGTCGAATACGCCGTGCGGGCGCATCATGAGGACGTGCCGCTTAAATCGCCCGAGGATTTTATCGTGCTTTCAGCGGACGCCATCTCGGGAGCTCGGCCGGGAGCCCGCTATGACACCGTGGAGAACTACATCGAACGGCTGGAGAAACTGGAAGAGATCACCAATCACATCCCCGGCGTTCACAAGTCTTTTGCCGTACAGGCCGGTCGCGAGATCCGGGTTATGGTCAATCCGGAGGAGGTCGATGACCTGCAGGCCAAGACCATCGCCATTAATGCTGCCCGGCAGATCGAGCAGGGGTTGGAATATCCCGGCCAGATCAAGGTTAATGTTATCCGCGAGACGCGCGTGGTGGAATACGCTAAATAGTCTCTAGTCCTGAGTCTCTAGTTATCAGTTATTAGTCAACAGTTATCAGTTATCAGTTGTCGGTTGTCGGTCGTCAATACCAAGCTACACAAGAACCGGTCAGTAAATTGCTGGCCGGTTTTTTGTATGGAGGAGAAAATGTTCATCCGGAGTTTACCGCACGATAACAGGAAAAAACCCTTGTAATGCCGGTAAATATTGGGTATAGTACGCGCTGGATATGAACAATATCCAAATTTATTTATCCATCAACACAGAAGGAGGTAGATCACGATGAACAAAACAGAACTCATCGACTACATCGCAAACGAAGCCAATTTGACCAAAAAAGCCGCCTCAGACGCTTTGGCTGCAACCATTGGCGCCATCGGCAAAACCTTGAAAAAAGGCGGTAAAGTTCAGATTACTGGTTTTGGTACCTTTATGACCCGCAAACGCAAAGCCAGAGAAGGCCGGAATCCCCGTACAGGCGCAACCATCAAGATTGCCGCTTCAACCGTACCGGCATTTGTAGTTGGCAAAGGCCTCAAGGACGCTGTCAAATAAGTGTAGTTGTACATGAGTACGCAAAGGGCGCCCGGTCATTCGACCGGACGCCCTTATTTTTTATCCAGAACATGGTACAATACTGCTGCTTATTTGTAAGAGATACAGGTATGACAGCGAAAAAGAAGAAGAAGCACCACAAAGCCGAGTCAGGGAAGTCGGCGAGAAAAAGCAGTAGTTCTAGTCAGGCAAACCCAAGCCGCTGGGCAGTGGCGGGCATGGTCCTCTTTGCAATTAGCGTCATCGGCGGGCTGGTGCTCGGCAAGCTGCTGGCAGGAGAGGGCGAAATCGCAGCCAATGATGAGACCGTACTTATCGATGATACCGGTCTCGACGGGTATGGCGAGCTGCAGACTGATGATGACCCCATGATATTGCCGGATGAAGATGCATCTATCCCGCAGACTCCTGACATTGAATCTACCGTGAATTCACTTGCGGATCTGGAGTTGCCGCCTGATGCCCAGTCTGCAGATGAAAAAAGCGATCTGGGACTGGTAGAAGATCTGCAGCAAGCCAAGGAGCTGGTATATGGGAAAATCGGCGCAGCGGATTCGGTTGCGTTTATACGCAACACGTTTTATCCATTGGAAAAAATCAGCGATACGATATTCTACTCCATTCTGGTGGATATGAGTTTTGTTTTCGATCCTGACTCGGCAGTGCTTATCGGGGTCTGTACCGGCAGGGTGGAAGCGTTTGACAGTTCGGTCTGCCGGAGCGAATAAGACTTCCTCTATTGGTAATGGGGGTGCACATGGAGACTGCGTATGCTTCCAGCTTTGAGGCTCCGTTCGGTACGCTCTCTATGGGCGCGACGCGCCGGGGTATCTGTGCGATTAGCATTAATGATCGGGAAGGTTTGTATCGCTGGCTGTTTCGCCACCTTGATACGCGCGAGGTGATCGAGCGTCCGTACTATGTGATCAAGGAAGCAGAGGTCGAGCTGCGTCGCTACCTGCGGGGAAAGCTTGAGCAGTTTTCCGTGCCGCTCGATCTACGGGGCACTGATTTTCAGAAGCAGGTTTGGCAACAGTTGCTGCGCATACCCTATGGAGAAATGTTTTCCTATGAGCAGGTTGCCGAAAAAATCGGTCGGGGCCGGGCAGCCCGGGCAGTAGGAGCTGCGTGCGGCGCGAATCCGATACCGATCATGGTGCCCTGCCACCGGGTAGTTGGAAGTCATCACCACCTGGGAGGGTATTCAGGAGGTTTGGCGGTGAAAGAGTGGCTGCTGCGGAGAGAACGGGCTATTTTGATTTAATCATTGAAAAAATGAATTTGATAAGAAAAATAGTCACGCCCTTCGTTACCTTGGGCATCGTTATCACCAGTATCTACTTTTCCACCCGTATATCGGCGGATGAAATCGCCGGTATCACTAGCCGGCTCGGCGTCTGGGGACCGCTGGCCATCATCGGTCTTGTAGCTTTTGGGCATGTCTGTCTGCCCCTTGTAGGAGCGCCGTTTGTTGTGGCAGCCATCAAACTTTATGGGCTTGGCTGGGCAAATGTGTATTTGTATGGCGCAGGATTGATCAGCTCCAGTATTTCTTTTTGCATAGCCCGCAGGTATGGCCGAAAATGGGTTAAACGCTTGATGGGCACTGCCTCCATGGAAATGATTGACCGTCTCACCCAGGCGCACGAAGACCAGCTCCTGATCATGGCTCGCTTGTTTGGGTTCAGCATTTTCGAGCTGGTCGGCTATGCGAGCGGTTTAACCGCTATGCGCTTCCGAAAGCTTTTTATCTATACCGCCGGATTATCCTGGATACCCGGCGTGCTCGGTTTTCTTTTGCTCAAAGATTTGGATTTCAATACCATGCAGGGATTTCTCATCTGGCTCGCCTGTGTGGGTGGAAGCGGAGCTGTATTCGGTCAGTATGTGTTTCGGGTTTATTTCCGCATGAAACGAGATTAGCAGTTTAGTGGGAGTTGCTATGGATAGGTTACGCTTTGGGACTGGTGGTTCGCCGTTCAGCAGCCAGAAGCGTTCTACACTCTCTGGTATTGAACGCATCGCTGAACTGGGGCTCGAGTGTCTGGAAGTTGAGTTTGTGCATGGGGTGAAAATGTCCGCAGAAGAGGCTGCCAGGATCCGGGAGCGCAGTGCAGCGCTGGATGTCAAACTGAGCGCGCACGGGCCGTATTACATCAATCTTGCTTCGCTTGAAAAGCAAAAAATCGGGGCATCGCGCGCCATGCTTCTGCAGACAGCCAAGGCATGTCAGGCTATGGGTGCGGACCGTTTTACCTTCCATCCAGCGTTTTATCAGCAGCGCAGTTCGGAGGAAGTTTATCCGATCGTGAAAGAGCAGTTGCAACTATTGCGAACTTCACTGCTGGAGAACGGAATCACGGCAGTGCAGATCAGACCGGAGCTTACTGGCAAGCCAACCCAGTTTGGTAACCTCGAGGAACTGATTCGGTTAGCGCACGAGGTCGAAGGGGTAGCGTTGTGTGTTGATTTCGCGCATGCCCAGGCCCGCTCAGGCGGGCAGGTCAACGGTTATGACGATTTCGCTGGCATGCTTACTCAGATAAAATCAGAGCTCGGTAAGGCAACCCTTGAAGATATGCATATTCACATGTCCGGAATTAATTTCACTGCCAAAGGCGAACGCAATCATCTGGTGCTTGAGGAAGCTGAGATCGACTGGCGGGCTTTGATGCAGGCGCTTAAAGATTTCAAGGTCAAGGGTCTGGTTATCTGCGAAAGTCCCAATCTGGAGGAGGACGCTTTAAAGATGCAGGAGTACTACGAGGGGATAGGGGGAAGGGGATAGGGGGTAGTTACTGTTATCAGATAAAAAAAACGGAGCATAGCTCCGTTTTTTATGCTAAATAAAGAAGTGTACAGTAGCTATTCGTTTTCTGGGGGCAACGCTTGTGCTTCGTCAATCTGTACCCAGGTTTCGCCCTGCAGTTCAAAGCAACCGGAATCAGCGGGCAGATCAGCTGTATCGATCATCACGATATTGCCGGCATCGAGGTTGATTTCTGCTTTTTTGAGATCATAGCGATCAGGATTGAAGATCGTATCCGGATCAGCATCCAGCCAGCTGTCTTCGAGAAACACGGTTTGACTGAGACTGTAGGTTTTTTCCTCATATTCCGCAGTCTGTTCTTCGCGGCTCAGGCGATAGGTGTCTGGATCGAAATACAGTCTGCTGCCCATAGTGAAGTCAGACGGTATCATCCCTTGGGGTAATGGCATTTCAGGATACTGTACCCGGAAGACGTGATAGGCGATACCGTCTATCTGCTGTGTACCCTCGTAAGCAAGCTGATCATTGGCTTTGAGTTCCTCCAGGATAGCCTGAATGGTGCCGGCATTTTTTTCACTGTGGAGTTGATCGAGCTGTTGATAGAATTTATCTGTAGCTTGTGTCCATGCCTCAAGACTTGCCTGATCCTGATCCGACATCTGGGTGGCACCGATACAGATTGTTACTTCTTCAATCGGCTGGTCACTATTGGGGGTTGTGGAGACGGTTCCGCTCGAAGATACGATCATGTTGCTAGTGGTTACGCCGCTTACGTTAATCATCCCCACACTACCGACCACGGGACCAGTAGACACGGTTAGCTCAGGAGGTGTGCCACCGGCTGACAATCCGATTTCACCGGTGCCACCTATGACGCCCGCGGATACCATACCTGCTTCATTCGATTGGTTTGTATCTCCTACAACATAGCTGGTGGCGACTCCGCCATCTGAGTAACCGAAAGGCGAGTCGGTACGGAACCAGGCTTCCGGGGTGCCATCGGCGTTCATACGGCTGAGATGGCCATCCAGCACTTCCCCGCTTTCAGGGTCAGTGGAAATATACATGAAGTTGCCAGCGTCGTCAGACCACATCTCATTAATCATATCCTGAGTCTGCATACCGACAATACCTGCTCCAGCGCTGATGGTTATTTCAGGCAATGCTTCGCCACCGGCATCAACGGTAGCTGCTGCAGGCACCTGAGCGAACATGATCTCGTTGAACGCTGCCTCATCTGCTCCAGGCAAATAACGAGTTTTTTGATAATGAATCGAGCCAGAACCTTGCGGTTCATTGTTCGCGTATGCTTTTTGTAGGAAGTCTTCACTGTTAAAGCGGTTAGCAAAGGGGTTGATGATGATGGCAGCGATAACGAGCAAGGCAAGGGAGGGGACAGCGGCATAGGTAATTTTTCGCATGTTTACATTTCTCCATACAAGCATGAATAAATTCTGTTTGGCAGGTTCGGCTGTTTGCCGGGCGAGGAGGCTTTTTTCCAGTTCCTGTTGGAAACGGGAGTCGGGTGCAGCACGTTCGTTTCGGAACTGCTGGAGAATTTCTGCCAGCGCGTCTGCAGGTTGGTGCTCGTTGGCACCGGATGATTCTATGCGGTTCAGGATTTCCTCATCGCTTAGCTGGGACATGGTACGCTCACTATTGATTCATGAATGAAGGCCTTCATGTATACAAACGAGGTCACGAACGTTTTACTGCATCCCCTGATGCTGTCCAGAGCTGCTGCAGGGTGCGCAAGCCGCGGCACAGGTTGGAAGCTACGGTTTTTTCTGATATTCCCTGCAGGCGGGCAATTTCATGATTCTTGAGTTCTGCAAAAAAACGTAGTTCGATGGTTTGGGCCTGCTGGGGAGGTAGGCGGTCAACTAATTTCTTTATTGATTGGGCCCTGTTTCTGTTCATAATGGTTTCCAGCGGATGGGGCTGCGGGTCTGCTGTTTCGGTTTGTGATTCCAGAGGAAGCGGTGCACGGTTATTTGAGTTCTTGCGGTAAAAGTCTGTCAACTGGTTGTGCGCAATGCGGAACAGCCAAGCAGGGAAGCTGTGTTCGTGCGCAGGATTAAATGTAGGTAGATGTGTCAACACTTTTTCCCAGACCGTGCTCGTAATGTCTTCTGCTTCTTCGCGGTTTTTCACTCGAAAAAAAACATACTGGTATACTCGCGGCAGATAAGCACGGTAGAGAAGAATGAACGCAGTGCAATCCTGTTTTGCTTTGAGAACCAGTTCTGTTTCGGTATTGGTTGCCACTAAGGTTTCGTATTAAGGCTGATGAGACACTCGGTTGTTATAACGTGAATTGAGCAAAAATACTGCATGGCTTGATTCAGCCTTGGTAGATGGTGTAGCGCTGTTTTGATCTAGCGATCAGTTGATCTTGAGTCAGGCGTACAAGAATGCGTTCGAGTCGGTCTGTATCTATGTGTAATTCCTGTTCTATCTTTTTTCGTGAAAGTAACGGTTTGGCTGTAAGCAATCTGAGGATCTGACCGCGTACCTGGCGGTCAGATCCGATGAAGGCGCTCTGCTTCGTATGGTGCGCACTGCGCCGGCCTGGATTCGGATGGGCTTTTTTGAGCATCGCGCCATAATCCATAAGCGCATAGTACCATTCACGCAGATTGCCCTTGGGCAGGGTTTGTTCAATCAGGGGCAACAGTTGCTGGTCATGTATATGTTGTTCATCAGGGTAAAATGCATGCAGATAAACGGTGCGTATATTTGTTTCTATCACAATATCAGGCTGTTCAAAGGCAAAGACGCGGATGGCAGCCGCAGTATACGGACCGATGCCCGGCAGCTTGAGCAGCGGGTGTCTTTCAACTGGTAATGCGCCCTGGTATTCTTTCTGAATAATCCGGGCTGTCTGCTGGAGATACTGCGCCCGGCGGTTATAGCCGAGTCCCTGCCAGTGCTGCAGGACCTGCCGGAATGGAGCATGCGCCAGCGTCTGCCAGTCGGGGAATACGTCGAGCCAGGTCAGGTATTTCGCGAGGACCCGGTCAACTTGCGTTTGCTGAAGCATCAGCTCTGACACGGTAATACAGTACGGATCCTGCGTCTGTCGCCAGGGGAGCGCATGACGGCCGTGCTGCTCGTAATGCAAAAGTACCATTTCCTGCAGCTGCCGTATTTGTTGTTCTGTGAGTCGTGCGCTCATGTGTAAGTTTTACTTTCTTTCCAAAACGCCGAGACTTTCGATATGCGGTGTGCGGGGGAAGAAATTATAGAGCTTCAAGTGGGAAACTTTGTAGGCATCACTGAGCAATTGGATATCGCGTGCTTGCGTGGAGATGTTGCAGGAAAGATAGATAATCCGTTCAGGCAGCTCTTGCAGTACTTTGGCAACTACATCAGCATGGAGACCAGCACGTGGTGGATCGAAAATGATGATTTTATCATGCTTTATCAGGTCGACTATTTTTTCTGATTCCGAAAGAACTGCTTTGCAGTTGGTGATTTGGTTGGCTGTAATATTTTGCTTCGCATACTCGATCGCTTCTTCGTTGTTATCAACCAGAACCGCATGCTTGAAGTTGCTGTGCAGTGGCAGGCTGATCGCGCCGACGCCCGAGTAAAAATCGACGATTTCTTTGGACGGATCGAGGTACTCTTTGATTAAAGCAAGTGCCTGCTGAAAAACAGGTACGTTAATTTGGAAAAAACTCAATGAGCCGAATTTAAGACTTACATCATTGAGCTTCGTGATCAGGTAGTCATCGCCTGCGGAATAGAGCAGCTTTGTTGGCAGGGCAGCGGGACTGAGAGGGTTGGAAAAATATACTTGAAATCCGCAGAATTGCGAAGGGCTTTGCGTGCCAGTCAGAGGCAGTGCACCAAGTTTAGGATACGAGGCAAAAGGGATTTCTTCTCGCATGAATAGTGCAGCGATCGTATCTCCCTGTCCATTGCTGCGGATGATCAGACTTTTCAGCGCCCCACGGTTAATAGCATGATTGTTCAACCATTGGATAATCAGTTCAGCAGTTTGATTTATACATGGTTCAGCCAGGAGGCAGGTCTCGATGGGCGCACGAAAGTGCTTGCCTCTCTGGAAAAAAGCAAGTGAAATGCGATTGTCTGCATCATGATGCCAAAAGCTGTATTCTATTTTATTTCGGTAACCATAGGCATTGTTGCCGTTACAATCTGATGCATCAACGATATCCAGATCAGTCTCTGGTGGAAGTTTACCGATTCCGATATACGCTTCCAAGGCAATCTTTTTCTTCCATTTCTGCTCAGCTGCCGAGGTCATGATAGACCAGGGTGAGCAGGAGAGATAGTGGTCTTCGCAGGCAGGGATGCGATCAGGTGAGGGCTTGATGATTTTGGTTGCTATACCGTTATTGTGCGTTTTTTTCTTGCTGGTCAGCTCGACTTCAACTTCCTCGCCGGGGAGCGCATTCCAGACAAAGCAGACTTTCCCATCGAGACGACCGATGGCTTCGCCGCCGAAGACGAGCTTGTCGATGGTTAGAATCGCGGTCTGCTTTACTTTATGCTTGTTGGGCATAGATGTTTGTAATCAGAATATGAATACTTAGCAAGCATACTATGGTCTGATGTGCGGTGCAATCGGTTGATAGTCATGAGTCGTGAGTCTTTAGTCCTGAGTCACAAGACATGGGACGGGTGCTAGGGGATAGGTGTATGGTGCAAGCAATAACAATTCATAACAATGAATAACCAGCTATACCAGGATTTGGACGTCGTTCATCGTTAATCGTGAGATTTCACCTTGCAACTAGGCTGGCATTTAAAAAAAGCACCAGCTGAAGTCGCTTGTGCTTTCCATGAAGGTTAACACTACATTTCGCAACGCGAAATCTAGTACACAGAGCTCTAAAGCTCATCATCCTTTCAGTACTCTTCGCTAAGATCTCTGTGGTCGGGGCGATCCGCCTTCGTTCGCCTTTGGCTCACTATGGCGGATTTCGCAGGATTTTTAGGGTAATATCAAAACAATTCTTTTGGTGTCACCTTTTCTTGGTAAGAAAAGGTGAAGGAATATCTGGTCGGGGCGACAGGATTCGAACCTGCGACCTCATGCACCCCATGCATGCGCGCTTCCAACTGCGCTACGCCCCGAAACAATTCAGTTTTTTCTTTTTAAAAAGAAAAAACTGCCTAAAAGAAAACAAATCTGTATCCAATTGGATAATTATTTTATCTTTTTGAAAACGTGCGAACAAACACAATTTAATTGACACCACTAACGCCGTAGGTGGCTTTATTAGCATTATGTTCGGCGTTGGTGCGCGCATAACGCATTATACCATCTTTATCAGTGAGGAAGAAGAGATAATCAGTCTCTGCAGGATCAAGCGTGGCTTTGATGGCATCCAGACCCGGATTGCAGATCGGTCCCGGGGGGAGGCCAGTATTGATGCGGGTATTGTAGGGCGAATCAATCGCTAGATTATCAGCAGTAAGTACTGTGGACCAGTCCCCCAGCGCATACAGGACGGTCGGATCAGCTCCGAGGGTCATGCCCAGTTCGAGCCGGTTGTAGTATATACCGGCAATCATCTGCATTTCTGCTAAATCACGTCCTTCCCGTTCCACGATCGCAGCTAGGGTGATAATATCAAAAAGCGAGCGTCCGTTGAGGGCAGGTTCGATATCGGCAACATACTTCTTCTCAAAATTATTAAGTAGTATTTCAATGATTTCCGCAGTACCGGCATCTTCGGGGATCAGATAGGTATCAGGGAAAAGGAATCCTTCCAGGCTGCTGCCTGCGGGCTTGGAGGAGGGTGGTTGGGATTTTAAAAATGAATAATCGAAATTACCGGCATAGGCCATAGAGATAAAGGTATCACGATCGACTAAGCTTTTGCCCGCCAGATAATCAGCAATATTTTCAATGCGCCAGCCTTCCAGAATCGTAATCCACTGCTCATCGATCTTGCCGGTTTTGAAGCTGTCGATCACTTCCTGCATGGTCTGGCTAGGGCTAAGCTGATAATTTCCTGCTTGGATCAGGGAATCCTTGTTTTGAATTTTCAGGGCAAGCCGAAAGACAAGTTCATTGGAAATAATTCCCTGATCAGCGAGATTTTTGGCTATGCCTTTGACAGTCTGACCGGGATAGATGACGAATGCTACTGCAGCACCATCCGGATCAGCAGGCGTACTGAGCAGATGTTGATAATAATTAACAGCTGCCAGCACAAGAGCGCCGGTCAGCAGCAGCAGGAAGAAAAAAAGTACCAGAATTTTTTTCAGCAGGTGCTTCTTTTTAGGTTCATGCTCTTCGAACTGTAATTCATCCATTATTTAGCGGTTCAGGTAAGAGGATAAAATTATTTGAGCAGCGGCGCTGTTGAGGCGCGCTTTGTCTTTTCTGTTCTTGCTTTTACCCAGGGTGAGCAGCTCCTCTGCAGCCTGCGAGGTATGGGTTTCATCCCAGAGGATTGTGGCTAGACCAGTTTTTCTGCTGACCTGCCCAGCAAATTTTTTTGTCAGCTTTGCCTGGGGTCCTTCGGTCTTATCGAGGCTTAATGGTATCCCTATTACGATTGCTTCCACTTCGTGGGTCGCACACAACTCGCGTATTGTATCCAATTGTTTTGGACGGGACAAGTTCACGATGGCAGGCAGGGCACGACAGCTGATCTGCAGCTCGTCGGAGAGCGCGACGCCGATGTACTTGGATCCATAATCCAGAGCGAGCAGGCGCATACTTTTAAACTTAAGAAAAAATAAGAACTTATGAACTAATAAATCGAGGAACGAAAGAATTTATTGACTGTTTTCATTGTGCGGGATGCGCAGTGTTGTACTGGTCCCAAGTAATTTTATCGATGGTAATTTTGTCTGTTTTGCTGGGAATGTTTTTAATATAAAACGGTCCGATTTCCACTTCGTACTTTTCCACATCGTTTCCAAGCGAACTGAGGATCAGCTCAGCGTCGTTTTTATTCTTGCCGGCCAGCTGCTCTTTGAGCGTGGGAGTGGAGATGCGGTGCGCAACAAATCCCTTGCCCTGGCATTTGATAGCCAGCTGTTTGATATCGTAGTCAAAATTAGTCACTGTATAGGTTATTTCCCACTGCTGTTCGGTCAGGGGTTCCAATTCGGCAGGTATGGACATGTTAAGTTCTTTTTCTACCATTTCGCGCAGCTGGCTTTCGGCAAAAGCAATACCACGGCTTTGCATGCGGATCTTCATGCTGAACTCGGAGACTTCAGCGCCGACGCTGACCGGCTGGCCGCCGGAGGTGATGATTTCTTCCATAATTCGATCTTGCAGGCTGCCATCGATGAATTGCTGGCCTTCCCGGAGCTGCGCCTGTAGTTTTTCACGCGACGTTGTGGTGAGATCTGTCAGCAATTTGGTGCGCAGGGTGTCGATGTCCGCCTGACCGATGACGATCGCATCATGTTTTTCGCCTCCGGAAAATGTTTCGTAACTTTCTCCCCAGACAAGATTGGTATCATAGCCGGCAATGGAAAAATTATCCTTTTCGATGTTGTATTCTTCGCCCGGCTCACGCGCGATGACTTCCACCTGGTTTTTTGTCCCGGGGTAGGTCTGCCCTCCTTCGACTAGCAGACCGGGTACGGTTATATCGACGGCAAGCTGGAAAACCTGGCCGTTGTAGCTGGTGACTTCTGTACCGGCAGGCAGGGAGAAAGCTTTGGAATAACCCTTGTTGTAGATGGACACGATTCCCCGGGCCTGGGCTCCGATCTGGACTTCCTCGGTAGCCTTGGCAGCTGATTCAAGCTCTTCGGAGGTTTCGTAATAGCTGGCCGGAAGTTCTTTTGTAAAATAATTGACCTCGGTAACTTTTTCTGAGGCCAGTGCTTCGATTTCCAGCGAGAACTCTTCAGTCTTCGGGACAAGGGTTATACGGGCATAGGGCAGGATGGTATTAGCCGCATAGAGACCAATAGCGAGGAACACCAGGATGAACACCAGCGTTACGATTGCCAGCGGCCGGCTGTTGAACTGGATCATGGTTTTTGGTTGTTCGCCTGCGTCCGGCCTGGTAAACAGATTGGGGAGGATTTTAGTTGTCTCGGCGATCTTCTCGGTAAATTTGTGTGCGGTCCGGTCCAAGCCGAAGGTCGCATGTTTGATTTCCTGTTTTTCATAATTTTGATCTGGGGCAGTTGCTTCAGGAACGTCCGCCGGGGCAGCATCGGTGACGCTTTCAGTCGCTTCCTCAGGTGTAGCACTCTCCGGAGAAATATGGCGTTTGGCGGCATCGAGCTTGGGGAAAACCAGGATGCCGATCTGTTTGGCAAGTGCAGCGACAACCGGATCCGGCGAGACCAGCAGGATCTGCTTATTCTGGAGCGTACTGTTGCGCTGGAGCAGCTTGAGATTTACCAGGCTTTGTAGCAGGCCCGAACGTTCTGCGGCTACGATAGCAATGACCTCATCAGGAACCGAACGGATCTGATCGATGATCGAGGTGATCTCGTCATGTGATTCGAGATAAATGGCATGTAATTTAGCAGCGGGAGGGAGGTTCATATGAATATGGAGTTAGTTAATTGCGAGTTGGCCCTCCTTCGTCCCGTCAAATGACGGGACTTCGGTGGGCAGGCGGGTTACGGGTTACAAGTTTTGATTACGGTACACCCTTATCAGAGGAACTACTACCCAAACAGGTTACAAATTATAATTTACGTATTATTATTGATTAACGGGTTATGCTTCATAGGTTGCGTGATAGGGAATGAGAGACTGGGGACGAGATATTGACGACTAAGGACTCAAAACTCAAGACTAACGACTATTGCTGCATAACGCGGGCGACTTTGCGGAGCAGGGAATCCACGATCCGTTCCTCGCCCATGAGATCGAGCGCCAGATTGCCGAGCGCCATGGGAGTGATATCCTGGGGCGAGATCATGAGGCCGGTTTCATCCTTCATGTTCAGGACATCTGCAGGCTTGATGAAATTTACCTGCGGGTCGCGGGCAAATGGCAGGGTTTTTTGCCAATTGTACGTTTCGAGGGCATGTTTGATTTCCGGGAGGGCACTGCCGCCTCCGCAGAGGAGAATGCGTGGTGGAAGGTGTTCAGACTGGGCTAGTTCGTCCAGGATCAGCTCGATGCCCGAGAGCCAGACCTGGGCATCCGGTTCGAGGATATTCCGTATCAGCTGGGCTGTGGCGCTGTCTAGCTGTTGGTTGCTGTAATCCAGTTTCATCTGTTCGGCTTTATCAAAGCCGATGTTAAGATGAGACGCAATGCGTTTGGTGAAGGCTCTTCCTCCGAGCGCGAACATTTTAGTTCCGGCGACGCCGCCGTTACGCACAAGGGCTACGTCACTTGTACCGCCGCCTACATCAATGAAAATGGCGCTGAATTCGCCCGCTTCGTCATTGCCGACGGAAACGGCGACCGCATAGGGTTCTGTAGCTATACCGAGCAGGTCGAGATCGAGCTCCTCGGCGATGGTCTGCAGGGCGCCGAGGTGGACAAGCGGGGCAAAGGAATTGTAGATGCCGATGCTTACCTTGCGTCCCTGGAAACCAATGGGATTGTTGATTTTGTAGCCGTCGATCTGGACGTCGACCACGGCAGCATTCACAAGCTTGACTTCGATTTCCTGATAGCCGGTCTCCTGAGCCAGGATGCGTCTTACATCTTCGCTCGCCTTCCACTGCACTTTCTGGACAATATCCTCCAGCTCTTTCATGCTTAGCTTCTCGTCTGCTTTGGGGCGTTCG
>JAKQHK010000030.1 GCA_029573015.1 bacterium | reverse complement strand
GTGCCAGAATTGTATAAAATTCCTCCTCAGGCATCAGTTGATATGCGCCGCTGCCGGTACGGATGCGGTAGCGTTCGGTATAGCTCACCAGGTGGGGCGAGGTATACAGCCCTACCGAATAACCAGCTTCGGACAGCATGGCTTGCAGCATGGCACAGGTCGATCCCTTGCCATTGGTGCCGCCGACATGGATACCTTTCAGCTTGTCCTGCGGATTGCCGAGCTGATCGAGCAGCCAGAGAATGCGGTCCAAAGTCAAAACAGCTTCGAAACGCGGGAGGGATTGCAGATAGGTAATGTATTTTTTCAAGTCCGCATGAATCACAGGCATTGTCAGATAATAATAATAATAATAATAATAAAATGTTTATATATTTAACAGAATACTCACAACAAGGAGTTTTAATGGACGCTGATCGTAGCAATATCGATAGTAATGATGATGTGTCGATTGCTCTAGATATTATAACTAAGTTAGCGGAAGCGATACAGGCCTATAATGCTTTACCCAAAGACCAACGACCTTCCCGGGTCGAAGTTACGATTGCCGAAGTTACAGGCAAAACAGAAGGAAATTACAAATTAATTTTACAGTATGTTAACCAGTGGGCAGTACAGAGAAGACTCATTACACAACCTACTATTGTCTGGGTGCGAGATAGCTCTTCCGGTACGGTGACATTCAGTATCCCTCGTGATTGTTTATAGAAAATATATCATCAATCACCGCTTCATCACAGCCATAAAGGCTTCCTGCGGCACCTCCACCTGACCGATCATCTTCATGCGTTTTTTGCCGGCTTTCTGCTTTTTGAGCAGTTTGTCCTTGCGGGTGCGGTCCCCGCCATAGAGCTTGGCAGTCACGTCCTTACGCATGGCGCCCTTGGATACCGTGGCAATAACCTTGGCGCCGATGGCAGCCTGAATTTTAAAAGTGAAAAGTTGTTTCGGTATCACTTCCTTCAGCTGTTCAATGATTTTTCTCCCTGCATACCCAGCCCGTTCTCTCGGGACGATCTGGGCAAACGCATCGACTTCACGGTCATGGACAAGTATGGTTAGCTTTTCCAGATTGCCCGGACGTAAACCGCACTGCTCATAGTCCATGGACGCATACCCGGAGCTGATGCTTTTCAGGCTGTCATAAAAGTCAACGATCACCTCGCTGAGCGGCAGCTCGAAATGCAGATTTACCCTCGTCTCGTCGATGAATTCCGTGGGGCCGAATGATCCCCGGTGGGATTTGACGAGCTCCATCACACCTCCCATATAGCTATTGGGCGTGATTACTGACAGTTTCACCCAGGGCTCTAGGATTTCATCAATTTTCACCTCATCGGGGAACTCCGAGGGATTGCGGACCCGCACGTAGCCTTCGGCTATCAATCGGGCAGCTTCCGGGGTATCGCCTGGAGAGGGTTCGGTCACCAGCTGCCGGCTCTGGGTTTTGATCCAGTATTCCACGTTGGGAGCGGTAAAGATGAGATTGAGGTTGTATTCCCGCTCCAGCCGCTCCTGAATGATCTCCACATGAAGCAAGCCGAGAAATCCGCAGCGGAATCCGAATCCGAGCGCGGCGGAAGTTTCCGGTTCGAACACGAGCGAGGAATCGTTGAGCGACAAACGGTCCATGGCTTCGCGCAAATCGGGATACTCATCTCCGTTGACCGGATAGATACCCGCAAAAACCTTGGGCTGGAT
>JAKQHK010000051.1 GCA_029573015.1 bacterium | reverse complement strand
AAAATCTCCGTTTTTGTTGAAACAGTGAGGGAAATTCTTTTTCAAAATCTCCAAGTCATTGTTTGGAGCGATTATGTTTTGAGTTGTATTTTGCTTGTCTGCCATAGTTTTATATCCTTAAAAGTAAAAGTTTGTATGTAGTATAAAGTATTTCTCTTGATTTTCCATCTATAAAATCAAATAAATCATTTTTGCGAATACTTGGAGCAAAAATACCGCTTTCCCCCCCTCCTTAAAAAAGAAAAAATTAAATTTTCGTTCCTTTTTCAAAATCTCTCTGCATTCCACTTTTAGAGGAAAAAAATGATTACACACAACTCGTTTCTATGCGAATAAAGTTCGCATAGAAAACAGATATTGATTTGGTAGCTGTATTGATTGTACCATGCTGGTACATATAAAAGACCGGGGTACACATGACGGATCTGTTGAACGCGGCGGAGCGGGAACTGAAATTGCGCAATTACAGCCCGCGGACGGTGAAGAGCTATCTCGCCTGTTTGCGGGAGTATCTGGCTGACCGGCAGGTCAGTCAGACGCGGGCGGACATGGACCATATTAAGGATTTCCTCCTGCAAAAGCAAGCCGCCGGACTCGCGCCTCAGACCGTCAATGTCTACCACAATGCTATCAAGTTTCTCTACCAGCAGGTGCTGAAAAATCAGAACAGATGGGATCTGCGATTTGCCAGGCAGAGCAAAAAACTGCCGGTGGTTCTTTCTCGTGAGGAAATTCACCGTATCATTGACACCATCACCAATTTCAAGCACCGCCTCCTTATAGCACTTTCCTACGGAGCGGGTTTGCGAGTGAGCGAAGCAGTCGGCTTGCGGGTCAGGGATGTCGATCTTGGAGAACTGACTATCCATCTCAAGCAGGCCAAAGGACAGAAAGACCGGATGACCGTCCTGCCCGAATCATTGGTTAGTCAACTGCAACAGATGCTGGCCGGTAAAATCGGCGAGGATTTTGTGTTTACCAGTGAACGCGGCGGGAGTCTCACAGCGCGGACCGCCCAGAAGGTTTTTGAAAACGCTATGCGCCGTGCGGGCATCGCCAAACCGGCGACGTTTCACTCCCTGCGACACAGTTTCGCGACCCATTTACTCGAAAACGGCGTTGATGTCCGCTATGTGCAGGAATTGCTCGGACATCAGAACATCAGAACCACCCAGCGTTACACCCAGGTGACCAATCCTCAGCTCAAAAATATCAGAAGTCCCCTATGATCAATCTATATAACGATTTGAATACCCACTTGCGTGAACGCTTCGGCGAGCGCGTGCAGCGCATACCGATTGATGCCGGGTTTAGCTGTCCTAATCGCGACGGGACGATTGGGACCGGTGGTTGTATTTACTGTTCGCCACGCGGTTCAGCTGCCGGTATGGCTGACCGGTTGCTGAGCGTTACCGAACAGCTGGAGCGAGGCATGGATGCGGCGAGAGCCCGCTACCGGGCTAAACGGTTCATTGCCTACTTTCAGGCGTTTACCAATACCTACCTGAATTCAAAATTCAAAATTAAAAATTTAAAATTAGAAGATATCTATCAGCCGGCGCTGGAGCATCCGGACGTGGTCGGACTGGCAGTAGGAACGAGACCGGATTGTTTGCCCGACGAGACGATAGAGCTTTTCGCTGAGATTGCTAAAACAAAGCTTGTCTGGTTGGAGCTTGGTTTACAGAGTTCGCATGATCAGACTTTGCAGCTGATAAACCGGGGGCATAAGTATGCGCAGTTTATACATACTGTGCATAAAATTACCAATTACCAATTATCAATTACCAATAACCTGCAAACAGGATTAGAGATTGTCGTGCATGTGATATTCGGGTTGCCTGGTGAAACGAAAGAAATGATGCTGGAGACGATCCGGAGGCTCGCGTCACTGGGTATCAATGGGATAAAAATTCATCTACTCCATGTCGTGCAGGGTACAGAGCTGGAGCGTCAGTACCAGTTGGGAAAAATACCATTGCTTAAGCAGGAGGAATATGTTGGGCTAGTTTGTGATGCCTTGGAGCTGTTGCCTGAGCATGTGGTGATCCACCGTCTCACCGGAGAAGCTTCTCCGGTGAAGCTGGTCGCGCCGGACTGGGCATGCGATAAGCAGGCAGTTTTGCAGAATATTCAGAGCGAACTAGTACGCCGAGGTACCAGACAGGCAAGCAAGTTTACGCAATAAAAAAAGTCCGCTTCGCAGCGGACTTTTTCGAAGGTGCTTTTAAGGATTCTGATTACTCAAGGTCATCAGATGAGGAGGCTTTGGCAGATTTGGCTTTTGCTTGGCCAAAAAATTTCTGCAGCTGGGTAAGTCCGCCGGATTGGAATCCACCGTACGCAATGAGAGCGCCGGCGATGACCATGGCATAGAAGCCAAGATCAGGAACCGCTTTGACGGTAATGCCCATGAAGGAAACACTCTTATCATCAGTCAGGATCCACTTGATGATCGGAGCGAGAGCGCCGACTACGCCGGCGAGGAGATAGGTCATAGGTTTGGGAAGGGGTAGTTTGAAATTTTTCATGAAGAGGTTGATGAATGGAAGGGCGATAGCAATGATTGCTGCTGCCAGTCCGAGCCAGAACCAGAAACCGCCGTCATCAGCCATGGTAATGCTACCCTGACCATAATCATCGAGATCACCATAGGCAAGCGTACCAGTCACTTTTGATTTTGCATATTTCAGAATGAATGCACCGAGAAGGTAGAGAACACCGCCGCCCAGGCTGAATTTTTCGGCAAGCGGCAGCTGCATAACTGCTGATTTTGCCTTGTTCAATGCTTCAGCTCCCGCGGGTTTCACCTCGTCAAAACTATCATTCTGCGGATCATCTGACATGAGAATCTCCTGTTTGTATGGATAACCATTGGTAACATTACCGCGTTTATCACGAAAAATCAACAGTTATGTGCTTGCAACCATAAGAATTCATGGGTAGTATGCTGCATGTGTTATAACAAATGAATTGATTTAATTTCTAATTAACCTAATTGACCTAATTATTTTATTTAGACATTCGAGGATAAGTTACTAATAGAAATGTTTAGAAATTAGAGTAATTATGGCAATTAGAAATTGAAGTAATGCGAGTATATTATTGGAAGTTGTAACATGAGCAAGAACGCGATTTATGATGTGATCGTGGTTGGCGCCGGGCATGCGGGTTGTGAAGCAGCTCTTGCTTCAGCTCGCTTGGGCTGTTCGACCTTGCTCTTAACGTTGAACATGGACTTCATCGCCTTGCCTCCCTGCAATCCTTCCATCGGCGGCACAGCCA
The DNA here is from genome assembly GCA_029573015.1 of bacterium. GTDB lineage: Bacteria > Patescibacteriota > CG2-30-54-11 > CG2-30-54-11 > CG2-30-54-11 > JAKQHK01. The sequence goes on along the minus strand of JAKQHK010000051.1, from coordinate 7,548 downwards.
AAGGCCAGCTGGTGCGGGAGATTGATGCACTTGGCGGTGAAATGGGAAAGAATATCGATGCAACTATGATTCAGATCCGCATGCTCAATGAGAGTAAAGGTCCGGCAGTGCAGGCATTGCGAGCCCAGATGGATCGTAGTGCGTATATGCGTCGCATGAAAAGCGTGCTGGAAACGCAGAAAAATCTTGAGCTCAAGCAAGCGCTGGTGACTGAGCTACTGGTCAATGAAACAACGAAGCAAGGAAGCATGGGAGCTACAGCGAACGATGTCAAAGTGCAAAGTGCAAATCGTAAAACGCAAAGTGATGCAAGAGAAACAACTCGTAAACTCGCCAACTCGTTAACTCGCAACCGCATCCTTGGTATCAGGACCAGTCTTGGTGTCGAATACTATGCCCGCGCAGTTATTTTGACTACCGGCACTTCGCTTGACAGCCGGATCATCATCGGGGATGCTTTGTATTCCGGCGGAAGAAACGGCGAAATGCCGGCAGTTGATCTATCGGCCAGCTTGAAAAAGCTTTGCCTAAAGCTTGTCCGCTGGAAGACCGGCACACCTCCGCGCATCAACGCCGAAACTGTTGACTGGAATCAGGTAACTATGCAGCCAGTTAGCACGGAGCCACTTACGTTTGGACACTATTATTTTACGAGTCACGAGTCATTAGTCATTAGTCGCAAGCAAGGTACATATTGGTGGCGATTTTTAGAAAAAAATTATCCGGAATGCTTGCAGGGCTGGATGCCGCAGGTGCCCTGTTTTCTTGTGCATACGAACAAAAAAACGCACAAGCTCGTCCGTGATAATTTTGACCGGGCGCCGTTATTTTCCGGAGTGATTACCGGCGTTGGTCCACGCTATTGTCCTTCTTTTGAAGGCAAGGTGGCGAATTTTCCCGATAAGGACAGACACCAGTTTTTTCTGGAGCCCGAGGGTTGGGATACCACGGAGATGTATGTGCAGGGCGCGAATACCAGTTTACCCGAGGACGTACAGCTGGCTTTTTTGCGCACGATCAAGGGACTTGAACAAGTTGAAATCATGCGGCCCGGGTACGCCATCGAGTACGACGGGATCGATACATCCCAGCTATTGCCTACGACGGAAAACAAGGTAATCAGAAATCTTTTCTGCGCCGGCCAGATTAATGGCACTTCCGGCTACGAGGAGGCTGCGGGTCAGGGACTACTCGCCGGCATCAATGCCGCCCGCACGGTCAAACGCAAAAAGCATATCTGGTTCAAACGGTCTGAGGCATACCTCGGGGTGATGATGGATGATCTGATTAACAAGGAAATAACCGAGCCGTATCGCCTCATGACTGCGCGTTCTGAATACCGCTTGCTGCTTCGGACAGATAACGCTGATTTGCGTCTAAGCGAGATCGGACATGAGATCGGTTTGTTATCAGATGATCAGTATATAGGTTTTGTGGAATATAAGAAGCAGTTATCAGTTGTACGGGATCAGTTATCAGTTTATAAACTGAAACCATGTCGCTCGGTAAACATGAAGCTCGGCAGGGTTGATCCGGCTTTGAAACTACGGCAGACGATCAGCTATACTGAGTTTCTTAGGAGACCCCAGGCAAGCATGACGTTGCTTAAAAAAATGGTTCCTGACATAAGTACATCTCTTACGGACAAAGCAGTGGTCAGCCTTCGACAGGCTCAGGCTGACATTGCAGGCAGGATGGAAGCGGTACTGCGTGAGCTGGAGATCCAGATCAAGTACGAGGGGTATATCGGCAAGCAGGAGGAATTGGTTGAAAAATTCAATCGCATGGAAAACAAGAAAATCCCGGCTGAATTTGATTATGATGCAGTTGTCGGTCTGCGTACCGAAGCGCGGCAGGTACTCAAGCGGGTGAAGCCGCTCTCACTCGGGCAGGCGAGCCGGCTGTCTGGCGTGAATCCCTCGGACGTGGCGGTATTGATGGTGAGGATGAAGTAGCAGGATTTGGACCAGGGCATGGCACTTCTTACTGAGTTACTGTTTGGCACGCCGGACATACGTCCGGCTTTTTGCGTTTTGACACGGAGTGCGGGTATACTGACACTGTCATGGGTATGCGTAGCGTACGACAGTCAAAACGCCGGTTTTATGTACAGCATTCGCAGGAGATCTGATGAATACGTCTGAAATCAAACAGCTGTTAGCGGAGTTAGAACAGAAGCGGGATCGCACGATTGTTATCGTCGATTGGGCAAATGTTGAACGCTGGAAAGAAAGTCTGGGTTGGGAAATCGACATCCAGAAGCTGGGAAAACTGGTTAAGCACTTTGCCAGCGGAAAAGCTTTTTTACGAAGATTTTATTACGGCGCTGATTTTGGTAAATCAACAAAATCTCTTATCCTGACCCCGTGGTCATCGATGGTGCTCAACAAGGCAAAGATGAACGGATTTGAGGTAGTGACCAAACGGGTCAAATACATTGTCGATAGGAATTACAGCACAGGGTATATCAAGAAATGCAACCTTGACATCGAGATGGCGATGGATCTGATCAGGGAAATTGCCAATTACGATGTGGCGGTGATTTTTTCCGGGGATGGGGACTTGGCGTGCGTTATGAAATATTTGCATGACCGGTTTGGTAAACGGTTTATCGTTATTGGTGCGCGTGGATTTGTCGGCGCTGAGCTGTATGAGGCATTGTCTCAGAAATCGATTGAGAAAATTTTGTATGCGTCTGATTTTGAATATCGTTTGGATCGAAATCGTCCCTGAATATCAAAAATCCGCCCTTAGGCGGATTTCGAATAAAATCTGGTAGACCTGGTGTCTACATAATTAGTTTATGCGGAGATAGAGTGTTTGTCAATGGTTCGCACTTGCTGGTATGGCACAATCACCTAAGCTTTTTCCATAAGGCAATTCGCTAAATTTGTTGATGCCTAGTCAGGAATAATCATGTCCAGTACATCTATCATTCTTCTCATTGACGGTAATTCGCTTGTCCACCGCGCCTTTCACGCCATCACCGACCTGACCACCTCGCAGGGAGAGCAGGTGAACGCAGTCTACGGGTTCAGCATGATTTTGTTAAACGTGATCAAGAAGTTCGAGCCCAAATACGCCGCGGTCGCCTTTGACCTGCATGCCCCGACCTTTCGCCATGTGGAGTACAAGGAGTACAAAGCCACCCGACCGGAAACTGACGCGGCCCTGATCCCGCAGTTTGACCGGGTGCGGGAGGTGGTGCGCGCTTTCAATATTCCTATATTCGAAATTGAGGGGTATGAGGCGGATGATGTGCTCGGCACATTAGCCCGGCAGGTGCATGAGTGCACACATGACGGCAGTTGCGGATTACTGCAGTCAGTCATCGTGACCGGCGACCTCGATGCCCTGCAACTTGTGGACGACAATACCCGCGTCTATACCTCCAAACGCCAGCTGACCGATGAGGTGATCTACGATGCAAATGCAGTCAAAGAGCGCTACGGATTTGGACCGGAATTCGTGGTGGATTATAAAGCTTTGCGCGGCGATCCGTCCGACAATATCCCGGGGGTGAAAGGCATTGGGGAGAAAACCGCGACGCAATTGATTCTTGAGCTTGGGCATCTGGAAGAAATTTATGAAAAGGTTGCTGAGTCATCAGTCATCAGTCATCAGTCATCAGTTAAGCCGCGGACGATTGAACTCTTGAAAGAGTATCGCGAGGACGCGTTTTTGAGCAAGCATCTCGCGACCATTGTGCGGGAGGTGCCGATCACGCTTGACTTGCCTGGCTGTGAGCTGGCTGACTACGATCCGCAGGCAGTTAAACAGCTATTTCAACAGCTCGAGTTCAGGAGCTTGCTCGCCAAGCTTCCTGACAGCAATCATGTCGCATCCGCGGCGGAGATCGCGGGTCAGCCGGCTGGGGTTGGGCAGATGTCGCTGTTTTCCCTGCCCGGGGTGCCGGTCGAGCTACCCCCGGTGGAGCGGCCGAGCGGTTCACCGGACTGTCAGGTGACGCTGGTGCGTTCGCTCGATGAGCTGGATGATTTTATTAAGCAGGTTAATCAGAATAAACTGCTTGTATTTGATACCGAGACGGATTCGCTCGATACCATGCAGGCAAAACTGGTCGGGCTGGCGCTTGCGGCTGACCAGGACCAGGGCTTTTACCTGCCGATCGGGCATGGCAGCGGTTCCAATCTGGACTGGGATGACTGCCGCGCCAGACTGGAGCCGCTGTTTACCGACCCGGCCATCCGCAAGGTCGGGCACAATTTGAAGTTTGACGCGCTCATCCTGAAAAATCACGGCATCACCGTGCGCGGTTTGTACTTTGATACCCTGCTGGCTGCCTATTTACTGCATCCCGGCTTGCGCGCTTACGGACTGAAAGACCTTGCCTTCACCGAGCTCGGCTGGGAGATGACCCGCATCGAGGAGCTCATCGGTTCCAAACGGCAGGGGCAGATAAGCTTCGCCGAGGTTGATCCGGAGCAGGCGGCGCAATACGCGAGCATGGATGTAATCTCCACTTTTGCACTCTATCAGCTGTTCCTCAAACGGCTCGGCGAGACGACCAGGCATCTGCAGCAGTCGCAGCCGGATTCCAACATGGAACAGCTCTTTTTCACCATTGAAATGCCGCTTGTGGAAGTTCTAGTAGACATGGAGTTCGCTGGCATCGAACTTGATGAGGATTTTCTTGCCCGCATGTCGGTGCAGCTTAATGATGAAATCAAGGTGCAGGAAAACGAGATCATCAACATCGCCGGGCACTACTTCAACGTGAATTCTACCCAGCAGTTGTCAAAAGTTCTGTTTGATGAGCTCGGAATCAAGAAAACTGTCAAGCGCAAGACGGGCTACGCGACTGATGCCGACAGCCTGGAAAAAATCCGTGACGTGCATCCGATCATTGAGCGCATCCTCAGCTACCGCGAACTGGTCAAACTGCAGAGCACGTATGTCGAAGCCCTGCCGCCGCTGGTCTGTCCGCGCACGCACCGGATCCATACCTCATTCAATCAGGCAGTGACCGCGACCGGCCGTCTTTCCTCATCGAATCCCAATCTACAGAACATCCCGGTGCGAACCGAGCTGGGCCGGGAAATCCGCAAGGCATTCCGGGCTGCGGACGGCTGCCAGCTGTTGGCGGCTGACTACTCGCAGGTGGAGTTCCGTATTCTCGCCCATATGGCCAATGACCAGATGATGATCGATGCTTTTCATGCGGGAGAGGATTTCCATACGTCCACGGCCGCCAAGATTTTTAATGTCTATCCCGAACAGGTGACTGAGGAACAGCGCCGTTCTGCCAAAACGGTGAACTTTGGGGTCATCTACGGCCAGAGCAAGTATGGACTGGCCAAACAGCTTGGCATTTCGCAGGAAGAGGCGGAGGCATTTATCCAGGCGTTTTTCAGCAACTTTCCCGAGGTGGCCGCCTACCTGGAAAAAACCAGGCTGGAGGCGCGCGCCAAAGGCTATGTTTCCACCCTGTTCGGCCGCATCCGGCAGATACCGGAGATCAACAGTCCCTCGCCCATGCAGCAGCAGATGGCCGAGCGCATGGCGATCAATATGCCGATACAGGGTACAGCGGCGGATATCATGAAGCTGGCGATGATAGAGGTGTGGCAGGCATTTCAAATCCCCCCCCCGCCCCCCTTTGGTAAAAAGGGGGGGATCGCGGGGGGGGGATTTGCCCGACTTCTTCTTCAGGTGCATGACGAAGTGGTGGTCGAGGTTCCGGAGGAACAGCTCGATGAGGTGATCGCGCTCGTGACCCAAAAAATGGAACAGGTATATGAGCTCGCTGTTCCACTAAAAGTTGATGTCAAGGTTGGAAAGAACTGGGGAGAGATGGGGTAGTGTTGTGAATATTATGATCCGGTTATGACCGAGGTCTCCAAAACGTGGGCTGGATACCTGATATGGGGAGTAATTTCTGCGCGTGCTTGATAGAGGGTATCAAATGTTTCCTGCAATCTCTGAACCTCGTATCTGATACCTTGCGGTATTGATTGGTCATCTAAAAAGCGTTCCAGTCTGGTTCTCATGGACGGATCCGTGACAACATGTTCTGGTGCATGCCACCATACTCTCGCTATATCCGGAGCCCTCAGGCACTCTTTAACTTTAATCATTTGATCGTATAATATTCTGTATTGCGTATCTGCATCTGCAGTCAGTACACGTTCTTTGTATGTTAATAATTCCTGTATGGCATTGCGTTGCTCGTGGGTTTGGGCTGCAAGCATTTTAGTCATATTTGTATCGGATCGACCCTGGAATATCTGATCACTGCTATTGAGTAGTTCGGCTGTTAGCAAGCGGGTAGGATTGTTAGGATCATCAGGATAACAGCCGAGTATGTCTTCGATGGCTTGCGAAAAAAAAGGATGTGCGTCCCTATCGGCATCAATTATCGTTTTGATATTCCGACCGGATTCAATCAATACCTGCGTCTCTTGAGCGACTTCAAGAGCATGTATTTTTTTTCTTGCTGATGTTTTTTCTGGAAGTGCAGTCTGAAATCCTGTGCGTGGATCAAGTACAGTAGCATCGCCCAAAGGGTGAAGGTTAAGTGTCAGTTCCATATGATAATTGCATTATTTGTGTTTGTTTGTATTACTCTAGATGATTCAAATAATCATCAATCCGTTTTTTCTGCTGCTCGTCGCAGCTGGCGAGGAAGGTATCGAAAAATTCGAGGAAGGTTTCCTCGCTGGTCTTGTCAAAGATTTTTAATATCTGGTCCGGGGTGGCAAACGCCTGCAGAATAGCTATGGCACGCTCGAGGAAAAAATCAGGCTTAAAGTGCATAGTTGATTCGAGCTTTTTGCGCTGTTCCGCGGGCAGCAGATTGAGCAGGGTTTTCAGAGTCTGCACATAGACCGCGTTTTCAAATTTTTTTACGAGTTCCTCATGCTGGTCAGCAGGAAAATCCGCAGTGCGGAGGATTTCGATAAACAGTGTTTTGGAATCAACCGAAGCGTGTGCAGTGAGTGACATGGGATCTGCCGGTTAAGTGGTTGAGGACGAGAGGGAGAACGGAAATGGACGGTGTGAGGCTTGGGGATGGCGTGTTTTTTTTCGCAAAATCGGGGGCGTATGTTGCGGATTTGGATCTTTTTGCCTAAACTGACAGATGCGCAGGAGTTTCATAAGGGAAATTGGCGGGAAAGGGATTGACTGCGGGATGATGTTTCTCAGGGCTTCGCCGGCTTTTTCAGCGAGCAGTCCGGCTTGATCCAACAGCTTGGTAAGGTAGTTCATCAGCCGTTCCTGCAGGCTGTTCTGCAGTTGTTCCCGGGGCAGTTCGATCTGGGGCTGGTTGTCCATGGTGTTACCTTTTTGATTTCTGGTTTTATCATTACAAGACGTTTGATCACGTGTTCACAAGCTGTTCATCATTCATGACGTGATACTATAGTATACCTAATTTTTATGGGCTCGACAACAGATGGCGACCAAAGCCGAGATAGAGGAAGTAAAAAGCCGTTTAAGTATCGCGGACGTGGTCCAGAGCTATCTGCCGCTGAAAAAGGCAGGCAGGAACATGACCGCGCTCTGCCCGTTTCATACGGAAAAAAC
>JAKQHK010000017.1 GCA_029573015.1 bacterium | reverse complement strand
ACTCGTCATCACCAAATGGTACTCACACTTATATATCGCGTTACTTTGTCTGTTGTATTTCATGAACTCATATTACACGATTCTGGAATCAACTTCATCCGTGGGGCTTACGCCCCCGGGATTACGGTAGTGTTCTAAATACAGATATTCACATACAAATCTCGCCAATCAGGATTCACGGACTTAATTAATTCGATCTTCCAGGACCGATTCCATTTTTTTGAGCTGCTTCTCTCTCCTGATAGCTATCTCAGCGTTCGTACATACTTCATAGTAGACTAATTGATGGACATGATATCGTTTGGTAAAACCGTCAACGACTTCACGGTCTTCCTTTGTAACTACCCTTGTCGGACTTGATCAGACGATTCTGTGTCTCGTCATTGTCGGATTCGATCCGACAATCCAGGTCCACTTGCCTGCCAGCTGGTTTCCCTCTTTTGCGGGAAAGACTCCCCTCATCGTTTCTCATTCCATTCCCTGGTCGCATACTTGCTGAGAGCAAGGCGTTCGCCCTCAGTTTCTTCCTCAGAAGTGAACTGACCGTAGGTAAGTGAAACTCCCAGCGCCTCAGCAAAACCTTGCTGCAAGCAATAACCAGCCTCATCGAATCCGACATCTCTACCAAGCAACCCTTTCAACCCAGTGACTCGCTCTTTGACGTCTTTTACCAGCTTATCGCGCATTTTTTCAGAGGGAACTTTTAAAACCGTAAACATTTTCTCCACATCAACATCAAGCAAAATAGTCCCATGCTGTAAAACCACCCCCTGGCGTCTCGTCTGCGCATTGCCGGATATTTTTTTACCACCGGCAATAATGTCATTGAGCGGAACAAATTGCGCCTTGACGCCAAGCGCACTAACCCCACGAATAATACCGTCGCAAATAAATCTGTATGATTCGAGGATGTTCGCAGGTATGCCTGCGAAGCCAACCGGAGCAACGATGCTGTATGTCACTTCAAATTCATGCAAAACAGCTCCTCCGCCCGTAGTCCGGCGTATGCAGTCAATACCGAAACGCTCACAGGCTGCAAGATCAGCTTCATCAGCACGGCTTTGAAAATAACCTATCGTCAGGCATATTGGATCCCAGGCATACAGCCGCAAGGTCGGTTCGGACTTCCCAGAGATTACCCGTTCAAGAATCGCTTCATCCAAGCCCATATTCATTGCTCCTGACCTGGACCCATCCCGGATTACCCGCATCTGTTCCATGATAACAAACCTTGCATTAATTTGCTTCTCTCATCCCGGCTGCCATCAATATGGTATGTGCGATTCCAGCCGCTGTTATGCCCAGAAGATCAATAGAGCGCTCAGCAACACAAGCAGTAACCGCCTCGCTGATAGCAGCTTCTTCCAGCCGGACACCGCGCAATGCCTGCTCAACTGCCTCTATGCCGTCCTCAGGATGCACAAAAAAATCACCGAGCAGTTGCACAGCTTCGATGATCGTATCCTCAGCCTCATAGGTTAATTTGACTTTCAGCAGTTTTCCCTCTGGAATTTTGAATACCGCATACCCCTGCGCCATAGCAAAACCTCGGATAATGAGGACAACGCTGTCATCTTACCGTGTCATTGCCAAAAAAACAACCAGCACGGTTTACGAAATCTCTGCTTGGGCTGCATGGTACGAACTGCGCACCAGAGGTCCGCTTTCCACATGTTTGAAGCCTAGCTGTCGCGCGTACGCTCCAAAAGCCTGAAACTCCTCAGGCGCATAATACCTTGCAACTGGCCAATGCTCCCGGGAAGGCTGGAGATACTGGCCGATAGTCACCCGCTCACAGGATGCTGATCGTAGTTCTTTAAGCAAGGCGTGCACATCCTCTACATCTTCCCCGACCCCAATCATGAAACCCGACTTACTCGCAACGCCTGCGTCACGAATACGCTGCAATACGTCCAAAGAAAGGTCAAGATCTCCCTCGGGTCGCAATTGCGAGAACAATCGCCGGACTACTTCGACATTATGATTGATGACATCAGGCCGGGATTCTATGACGCGGTCTAGTGCCTCCCAGTTGCCGGCAAAATCAGGGATGAGCACCTCGATCCGGCAACCGGGCATTTCTGCCTTCAATCCTTCTACGCACCGCGCAAATATGCCCGCTCCGCCGTCCGGCAAATCATCACGTGTTACTGAAGTGATGACGATGTACTGCAAGCCCAACTGTTTCACTGCTTCCACTAGTCTCACCGGCTCATCCTCGTCTAAACCGACCGGCTTACCGTGTGTTACATTGCAGTATTTGCAATGACGCGTGCATATATCGCCAAGGATGAGAAATGTCGCCGTGCCGGCATGGAAACATTCGGTCATATTCGGACACTTGGCTTCCTGGCAGACAGAGTGCAGGCGTTGTGCAGCCAAGATGCCCTTAACCTCTTTGAACTCTGCCGTGTTGGGTAGCTTGATCTTTAACCAGTCAGGTTTACGCAAAATTTTCATAAATCATAGCTCCAAATTATGAGCATCTGTATCTATACTATTCTGAAACGGATTATTGGCAATATACTGACGAATTCGCTCCAGCTCTGGTTCGTTCCGAATTATTCGATCATAATAAATTGTATTAACATTATTAATTATCAAAATTCCATGCAGATGATCTGGCATGATAACAAATTCATCCAACGCAATATTATTCCTGACATTTTCGGTGTTTAACCATTCTACCTGAACGATTTTCCCGATATCCGACAAACACATTTTCCCATCAACAATATCGCCAAAATAATCTACTTTATTCTTCGTACAAATCGTTACAAAACCTGTCCTGAGTGAACTCGAAGGATAATAACCTGACTGTGAATAATCCCAGCCTCGTAGCCTTGTTGTGTTGATTCTATATGTATCTTTATACAAATCATTCATATATTCCCTATTCCAACACTTGAAGAACATGTAGAGACGCATTGTAATGCGTCTCTACATGTTCGTTTAAACGAAAATAAACATCGGCCTAGCAGCACCCCCCGCTGAAACAGACATCCGGCTGTCTCGCCGCCTGCACACCATCCAGACGTTTGACCGGCATGGTGAGAGGCGCTTTATGGAGCATTTCCGGATTCTCCTTGGCTTCACCCGCAATCTTGATCATGATCTCGCAAAAATCATCGAGCGTTTCCTTGCTCTCTGTCTCATTGGGCTCGATCATGATCGCCTCGGGTACGATCATCGGAAAGTAAATCGTGGGAGGATGAACGCCGTAATCAAGCAGACGCTTGGCTATGTCCGCGGTATGCACACCGCTTTCCTTAACCTGCTTCTCTCCGGAGAAGACTACCTCGTGCATGCAGATACGGTCAAAAGCCAGCTGGTAGTGATCACGCAATTTTTCTTTAATGTAATTTGCATTGAGGACAGCATTTTCGCTCGCCCGCTTCAGGCCTGCTGCGCCGAGAGAACGGATATAGGTATATGCTTTAATCATTACATTGAAGTTGCCGTAAAACGCCTTGACCCGGCCAATGCTGTCCGGAGCATCGTATTCCCACTCGTAGGCATCGCCTTTTTTTACGACCCGCGGGACAGGCAGAAAGTCAACCAGTTTCTCCGATACTCCCACTGGCCCTGACCCAGGTCCACCGCACCCATGCGGGGTGGAGAAAGTCTTATGCAGATTCAGCTGAATAACGTCAAAGCCAAGATCTCCCGGACGGTTGGTGCCGATATATGCGTTGGCATTGGCACCGTCGCAGTACATGATCCCGCCTTTTGATTTGACGATCTCCATAACCTGTTCGAGATTGCGTTCAAAAAGACCTACGGTATTCGGATTGGTCAGCATCAGACCGGCGACGTCCTCGGTCATGAGTTCACGCAAATGATCGAGATCCACTCCGCCTTCTGCATTGGAACGGACTTCCACGGTCTGGAATCCGCACAATGCACCGGAAGCTGGATTGGTACCGTGTGCCGCATCCGGGATCAGGATCTTGGTCCGCTTCTGTCCAAGCCGGTCAAAGTATTTCTTGATCATCATCACCCCGGTCAGCTCGCCATGGGCTCCCGCAGCCGGCTGCAGGGTGAAGTCTTTCATGCCGAGGATCTCGCTAAGCATCTGCCGCAGCTCATACATCATCTGCATGCTGCCTTGGGACCATTCCGCTGGCGCATAGGGATGCTGCTGGGTAAAACCGGGAAGTTTTGCTGCCTCCTCGTTCACCTTCGGGTTGTACTTCATGGTACAGGAACCAAGTGGATAAAAACCGAGATCAACTCCAAAATTCCGCCGGGAAAGGTTGGTATAATGCCGGACAATATCCACTTCGGCAACCTCAGGCAATTCAACCTCGTCCCGCAAAAGATGCGCGGGTATCGCCTTGCTTGCCTGCACTGCAGGCACATCACTTGCAGGAATGGTGGTTGCCTGTCGACCTGGCTGGCTTTTCTCAAATATCAGTTTCATAGTAACTCCTTACTAGCTTGTGGATGAATGAACGTAGCCTAGGCAAGGCTGGCAATCGCTGCACCAATACTTTCTCTAGATAGCATCTCGGTTGCACAGAAAACGAGACAATCTTTCAAATCAGGATAATCCCTTCCCAAATCATACCCACCGAGAATGCCCTTAGCCTGCAATTTTTCATTCACCACATGCGCGTTGGGAGTCCGCACGACGAATTCATTGTAGGTTGGTCCGGAGAAAACTTCACTCCAGCCCGGCAATGCGAGCAGTTTGCTTTTCAAATACTGGGCCTTGTTTAGATTCAACTCTGCAAGTGTTTTCAGGTTCTTGCCGAGGCTAACTAAGTATACAGCCGCTGCCAGCATACAAAGCGCTTCATTGGAGCAAATATTGGAAGTAGCCTTCTCGCGGCGGATGTGCTGCTCGCGTGCCTGCAGGGTGAGGACATACCCGCGCGTGCCATCCTCATCCTTGGTTGCCCCGACTATACGTCCGGGGATTTTACGCATCAGTTTCTCGTTGCTAGCAAAAATTCCCAGGTATGGTCCGCCGAAATTAAGTGGATTACCGAAGCTCTGGCCCTCGCCAACCACCATATCTGCACCCTGTTCCCCTGCGGGTTTGAGCAACCCAAGACTGGTGGCATCGGTAAACCCGGCAACAAGCAAAGAGCCCTGAGCGTGTACCACCGACTCGATGGCAGCAATATCCTCAATAATCCCAAAGAAATTCGGGCTTTGGACCAAAACCGCCGCTGTCTGATCGTCTACGGCTGCTTTCAAGGCAGCAGCATCAAGCGTACCATCCTGCTGGTACCCAGTCTCAACAACCTCGTACCCGTTTGACCACGCATACGTTTGAATCGTCTGGCGATATTCAGGGTGTACCGACTTGCTGACAACGATTTTTTTCCGTTGTAACGTTTTACAGGCAAGTACTGCAGCCTCAGCCATGGCCGAAGCGCCATCGTACATGGAGGCATTGGCTACCTTGGTCCCGGTCAAATGAGCGATCATCGTCTGATATTCATAAATAGCCTGCAGGATGCCCTGACTGATTTCAGCCTGATAGGGCGTGTAGGCAGTATAGAATTCTGAACGACCGATGAGATGGCCGACGATAGCCGGGATAAAATGGTGATACGCGCCCGCTCCGAGCATCATCGCCGTCGGTAACCGGTTATTCTCGCTCAGGCTTTGCATCAATCCCGATACTTCCTGTTCTGTCAGCGGTGCTGGAAGGTCGAGAAGCTTTTTCAGCCGGTACTTCTCAGGAATATCAGCAAACAGCTCCTCGATGGAGCTGATGCCGACCGTTTTCATCATTTGTTTTTGATCTTCCGGCGTATGGGGCACATAATCCATTGGAATTCTCCCGCTAGTAAGTAAAGTCAGAAATCATAAAACTATCACTCAGCTAAGCGATGCCCATCAGCGAAGAAACATATACTTAGCTAAACCACTAGCATCATTCAGCCTATTCCTTAATCAACGCATCGTATGCCGCTGCATCCATGAGCGCATTGAGATCAGCAGGATTGGTCATTTTGATTTTACAGATCCAGCCACCGGTAAACGCATCTGCGTTGATAAGCTCGGGCTGGTTTTCCAGATCGGTATTAACCTCGATGACTTCGCCGCTGACTGACGCATACACGTCAGAAACCGATTTGACGGATTCAACGACGGCAAGCTGTTTACCCTGCTCAACCTGCTTGCCAACTGCCGGAAGTTCGACAAAAACAATGTCTGTTAAAAGCTCCTGAGCGTGATCGGTGATACCCATGGTAACGGTACCATCACCGTTGTCTTTGGCCCATTCGTGTTCCTTGGTGTACTTGAGATCAGTTGGATTTGGTTTTGCCATGATGCTGCTCCGATGATAATAAATATACTAATTAGCTGCGTTTATAGAACGGCAGTTTGACAACTTTCGCCGCGACATGTTTTCCGCGGATTTCTATGTCAATTTCCGTCCCCTCTGCGCAATACTCCGGCTTCAGGTGTGCCATGCCAATTGCCTTGTTAACCGTAGGGGCGAAGGTGCCGGAAGATACCATGCCGATCGGCTGGCCATCCTTGCTGATCGGATAGTGCTCACGCGCAATACCCCGTCCGACCATCTCAAAACCGACCAGTTTGCGGGGAACTCCGGCTTCTTTCTGTTTGCGCAGTACCTCGACTCCAATAAAATCTTTACCTAGGTCGGTAACCCAGCCATACCTGCCCTCAAGCGGAGTGATCTCGTCGTTAATCTCGTGCCCGTACAGATTCATGCCGCATTCGAGACGCAGCGTATCGCGTGCCCCCAGCCCTATCGGTGCCACCCCGGCAGCAGTGCCCAGACGAAGGATCTCATCCCAGATCTCACCAATCCTCGTACTGTCCGCATAGATTTCAAATCCATCCTCGCCTGTATAGCCGCTCCGCGAAACAATCGCTGGCATGCCGAGCACTTCTGTTTCGATGAATCCATAAAATTTCACCGGTTTCAGGTCGTCACGGGTTATTTGTTGTAAAACTGATTCTGCTGCCGGTCCCTGGAAATCCAGCTTGCCGGTTGCATCACTGATATCCTCAATCGTCACGTCAAATCCCTTGTCTGCCTGTGCTTTCTGCAGCCAGGCAAGATCCTTGTCCTTGGTTCCCGCATTGGTTACCAGCATGTAGTGATCATCAGCAAATTTGTAAACCGTCAGATCATCAACAATCCCACCCTGTTCATTGGTAAGCACGCTCAGCTTGACCTGACCGACTTCCTGATCTGCGATATTGCGGCTGAGCACCCATTGCAGGAAATCAAAAACCTGCGACCCCTTAACGGTAAATTCACCCATGTGGCAGATATCAAAAAGCCCCGCCTTCTCACGTGTGGTGCGGTGCTCCTCGATAACATTTGTATACTGGACCGGCATGGCCCAACCCCCGAAATCAACGATTGTCGCCCCGAGCGCGGCATGCCTCGCGTACAACGGTGTTTCTTTCATAGGTACCTCATGTTATAAAAACAGAAAAAAGTGTGATAAACATCCTGCCAAAGACCCCGGGGAAGGCGTTTCCCGCCGAACGAGAGTATACCCAAGCGCATCTGAATTTTCAATGACGACTATCAACTTGCACATAATTTCCGGTTAATATCTGCATTTTTTGTCTTGAAAGCATTATAGTCGTCGAAATCATACTGGCTCAAGGGAAAAACAGAACAGTTCTGCAGCAGCGGCTCTGCAGCCAACCGTGGCTCGTACTGCAACGCTTTCGTAAAATCGAGCGTTCCCGGTACCGGGGAGTATTCTGCCAGACTGACTGGTATGCCAAGCGAATGCACAAAGTCTATTGACTGCTGAACTTCCGCGAGCGGCTGACCAGGCAATCCGGCCAGCACATAGGCACTTAGATCCCGAGAAGTATATCCAGCAGACATAAGAACAGTAACTGCTCTCTCCAGATCAGCTGCTGTAGTTTTACTCGACGAATCGCGCTGCCGACCGGGATCAACTGACTCAAACGATAGCCGGATGGTTCTTACTTTAGCTTGATAAAGCAGATGCGCTAACTCCTCGTCCAGATACCTGATGTGCAGACCATTGGGCGTGTGGAAGCGTATCTGCCAGCCGGCCGCGATGATGCCGCGCAGGATCGGTTTGACATGCGCCTCATTCCTGACAAACAGCGCATCGTCATAAAACGCCAGGTCAGCAACGTGGTGCTCCTCTACATACTGTTTTATTTCCGCAAGCACTGCTTCCACGCTATTTTGTTCAAAAGCCGGCTGCAGGAGCGGTCCGGCGCAATAAGAACAGTGAAACGGACAACCGATTGAAGTTATGACTGCAGCTGTCTCAAAAGGCTGCTTATACAGGTGATACGCTGGCATGTGATTAAAAAAACGATCAGGCTGTCCAGATAATTTACCGGCCTGCTTACCGAAGAATTCGTGCACTCGTCCGATTCCTCTGCCAGTAACGAGCTTCACTCCCGGAAACAATTCCTGGGAATGCTCTGCACACAGCGTTGCATACACTCCTCCCAGCACTAGCGGTACCTCCGGATAGATATCCCGGCACTGACGGATGACCTCAACGATACCCGGATACCAGTAGGTCATCATGCTGGTAATGCCGATATAATCGGGTTTGCCGGCTTGTGCTACTTGTTTCTGAAACGCTGCAATAGATATACCGTACCGCTTGTAATAGCGAGGTACATGCACCAGTGCTGCGGGTTTTTCAATCCGCTCGGAACGGATGACATGCGTGCCGAATTTTTTTGCAGCTGTATAGTCTGCGAGGCAGTCGATCAGCTGAACCGTGTGGCCGTCCGACTCCAACTCTGCTGCCACATAGAGCAGTCCGAGCGGTCGGATCCAGAAGTCATAGGCAGCGAAATCATAAATCCAGGGATTGATAAGCAGTATCTTCATATATATATGTCCGTTTTGATTGAAAATCAGTACTTTTTACGCTATATTGAACATGGATTGGTATATCCATTTGCCGTTGCTATGGATATTTTTTAGCGTATCTGCTACCAGGCGACCCGTATGATACCACAACACCATCATCGCCGAAGCACCTCCTACCCCGCGAGTTTAGGAAAAAACTCATTCTCTCGGGATGCTTGCCTGCGTTCCTTGTACCAGATCAATACCGCCTCAGATACCAAACCCCGCCATTCCCGCTTCAGGATTGTCCGCAAGCAGGATCCGGATTGGCTGCTCAATGTTTACGACTGGCTGCGCGATATCGCCTCGTTCCCCTTCCGCCTGCTGATTCGTCTTGCTTGCCTGCCTGCTGTTGTCCTGCAGGCAATGAGCAAGCAGGTCCCTGCTCAGAAAGCACATGTCTCACCCAAACCTGCGCCCAAAAAAAATCTCTCCCCCATTCCGCTAACCTTTCACCAGACTCCGGGACGGCAAACCTTTCAACCGCGTATTCTGGATCTGCGCTCGCACAATCAGGCGTCCAAACTGCACTTCAATCCTCCCCCGGCACGCGCCATATATCCCGGTAACCTCAATGCGAGCAACCTGGCCAAAATACCCCGCGGAGGTCAGGTAGCACAGATTCAGTCCAAACAGCCAACCGGACGCGCCCGCCAGACGCAAACCGGCATCATCCCTACAAAAATCGTGTCATTATCGCGCCTGTTCCGGAACCGTACCTTTGCCGGCGCTGGCATCGCCGCCGGTCTCATCATCCTGATACTGGGTAATATCTTCTATCAAACAACCCTGCGAACCTATCGCAGCGTTTACGCCGAGGCCCTGACTGCCCAGGATCATCTTGCGCTGGCTGAACAGGCGATCCGCGACCAGAAGTTCGACCTTGCCAAAGAAGAATTTCTCAAAGCGCAGGATAGCCTGCTAATCGCACTTGACGGAATCAATGCCAATAAAACAGTTGGCAAGATACCCGGCATCTCCAGCCGGGTCACAGCGGGTGAAAACATAATCCAAAGCGGCCTCTGTATTGCTGAAGGCGGTTACATGCTCACTGCCGCCCTGGAACCAGTGATTGATATTTTCAAAGCATCCGACTCCAGCCAGTTCGAAGCGGGCGCTTCCATGGCTGACTACACCCAGCAGATAATGACAGTTCTCGCGATCACGAGACCCCAGCTCAAACAGGCGTATGACAAATTTGAAACTGCGAAGCAATACATCGCCAATACCGACACCTCGCTGCTGGATGCGGATTCCCGCAGCCAGCTCGAGCAGGGTCAGAAGAAAATCGACGAGCTGCAAAGCATCCTTGGACAGGTCTACGACCTGGCAAACGTACTGCCTGAAATACTCGGTCACTACGGTGCCCGACACTATATCCTTGTTTTTGAAAACAACGCAGAGCTGCGGCCGACAGGTGGATTTATCGGAACCTACGGGGTAGTAACCTTCAGCGAAGGAAAACTCGATAATTATTTTACTGATAATGTCTACAATCCTGACGGACAAATTGCCGAGCAGGATCTCTGCGTGCTTCCGCCCAAACCCCTGCAACGACTCGCCGGATGCTGGGGCATGCGGGATGCCAACTGGTCACCTGATTTCCCTACCTCGGCTGCCCAGATCATGCATTTCTACGAACAAGGAACCGGCCGAAGCAGCGATGGTGTGATTGCGATAACGCCAGAGGTCATCGAAGACCTCCTGAGCCTGACAGGTCCGATCTATCTGCAAAAATGGGACGAGGTCATCACCAGCGAAAACGCCATTGATACCATCCAGTACAAAGTAAACATTGAACATGTCGATGCTGACGATCCGAAACTGTTTTTAATCGATCTATCCCAGGCGGTTCTCGACCGGCTGCTTACTCTGAAAAAAGACCAGTGGGCCCAGGCGTTTGCCATACTGGGAAAAAGCCTGGCTGAAAAAAATATCCTGCTCTATTTTACCAACGATGGAGCCCAACAGCTTGCAGACAAGAATAAGTGGAGCGGCACGATCAACGAAACGAATCTCGACTATCTGCATATAAATAATGCCAACATCAGCGCGACCAAGGCTAGTCAATACCTCAAGCAGCGTTACCGTCTACAAACCGATCTTCGCACTGACGGCACTGTGGAAAACAAGCTGACCATAACGTATGAACATACGGGTACCTACGAATGGCCGAGCGGTCACCTCGTCAATTACCAGCGCATCTATCTGCCCCTGGGCAGTTCCCTGATCGAAGCAACGAATACATCTAGCGTGGAAGGCAAATTAAGCATTACGGAAGTGTACGAAGAACTGGGAAAAACAGTATTCGCTGATTATATCCTCATTGCCCCGGGATCCACGATCAACCTGAGCTATACCTATATCCTCCCCTTCCGGGTGGCAATTGATACCAATCTGGTCTATGCTCTCGACGTCCAGAAGCAGCCTGGAACCAAAGATATCGCACTCGAACGCCAGATAACCTATGATCCGTTCATTCTCGATCCGCTCCAGGCGCATGGAGATCTTGAATTCAAAGAACGTGGATTGATCGAAGGCATCACCCTGCTGCTCAACGATGCAAATCAGAAAGTAGTATTCACACCGCATACGATTCTCTGATCGCGCGTTCTATAACGTAAACGCAAAGCGCCGCCCGGTCAAATAACCGGACGGCGCTTTTTGTCTTTGTTTGCAGATTTTTTCATTTTGTGGTACCACTACATGGAGTGTATCTCGGCTTATATGTACTGTCAAGCTCCATAATGACACAGATAAAAAAAAATCTCACTCAAATTGGTATAGGCACCTGCTGCCTCTTCCTGATATCGTGCTCAAACCCTCAAAGCGCACCCCCGGAAGAAATTCAGGACGCCACTACCCGGACTGTCAATGAATCAAATGAACCATCCTGGTCTCTGTCTGATGACTGGCAGCACATCAGTGACGGCATGGAAATCCGACGCTGGATACTGTTCACAAGCAATAACGAACTGTTCCCTGAAAATACCTTCGTGGCACTTCGCATCAATCCATCCAACTTTGCGGTACGGGTGCACAACCAGCCAGCCAATCCCCTGAGCGTGTCAGATTGGCAGAAACAGACAGGTGCGACGCTGATTGTCAACGGTAACTTTTTCGATGATGCCTATGAAACAACCGGTTTCCTGCTGATTGACGGAGAGAAACAAGGCGTACCAAACAAGGAAGGCTACGATGGCATGTTGTATGTCACACATGACGATAACACCGGCATCCGGGAAACAAAGCAGAAACCGTATACGGATGAGGAACAACTCTCCTATGCGTTGCAGAATTTCCCCTTGCTCGTCAGCTCCGGGGGAATCCCGGCAGTGCGCACAGACAGCGGCAAGCTTGCCCGCCGCAGCATCATTGCCATGGATACCAGCGGCAATCTCATACTGCTGGTCACGCAGTCCGGCTGGTGCTCACTCTATGATGTAGCGCAGCAACTCAGTATGTCAGACATGTCCATCGATACGGCGTTCAATTTGGATGGCGGCACCTCAAGCGGATTGTCTCTAGTAAGCGATACCGTCAGCTACGATGTTGCTTCCGTGCCGGTACCCAATGTCATCGCGCTCTATAGGAAATAATTTCAGGAATCCTCCCCGCGCACCCCGATGATTCCATAGATGATCCAGAGCAAAAATCCGAAGATGATCAGCTCTGAGATCAACACCCCGACACCGAAGCTGACGCTTCCCAGCTTGAGCTCCATGGCAGTCCAGGAACCGGTTTCGGTAAACGCCCCGAAAACCGGCATGATCACCGCATGTACGACCGCAATCACCAGCCGCAGTATGCCAAGCGCAAATAGCACTGCCACGGTGAGACTTTTAATTTTCATGCTGCCCAGGGCTGCAAATAACTGCTCGATATTCGCACGCATTTCCACCCCTTATACAATTTGTAAATAGATCCTCAAGCATATCCATCCGATGGCATATCCGATGCATATGCCGGCACCGATGTCAGAAACGTAATGCCGCCCGAGATACAATCTCGAAATGCTGACAACTCCCGCAAGACCTGCGAGCCCGACTGTCAGCTCAGGAGCAAAGAAGGCTAAAACCGGCAGGGCAGCAAAACTGGATGCAGCATGGCCGGATGGAAATGCATATTCATCAAGCTTGAGATAAAACAAAATCTGTTCCCGGTCTGCATGAGGCCGCTGCCTTTTAACCGCCATTTTCAACCCCAGCCCTACAACCGCGAATTGCACCAATTCCGCCATGCCCAACAGCAGGACAGGATCAAAACGCTGCAGTCTGAAGGATAGCCATCCGGACAGGATGAACCAGATCAGCCCTTCGCTGCCGGCCAGAGACAGGCAACGCATGAACTTCGTAAGCAAAGCTGGATACTGCTGACGATCCAGCCAGCGCTGCACCTGAGTATCGATACCGACTATCCTGGATATGATCTGCATAGGTTGGTTTCTCCTGCACGCGTATGATACATGCGGTTTCCGGCTCTCAC
>JAKQHK010000011.1 GCA_029573015.1 bacterium | reverse complement strand
CCCCCGGGCCACTGATCCTTTCAGATCCTGTTTGACTGTTTCCAGATTCAGGGCGATGAGCATACCCCCGATGACGAGCAGCAACGCTCCGAGGTAGTTTATCAAGCCCATCTGCACCCCGCCCACCGTCACCTGCCAGATAAACGGCAGGACGGCATAGAGCGTATAATATGCGGAAAGGATGGACACATATCCTATGGACAAGGCCTTATAGAAGAACACCCAGGAAATGTTCATGCAGAGCGTTGCCACGCCGGCCCATATCCAGGCAGATGGTATATAGGTCAGGGCATATCCGGATACCAGCCAGACAGCCAGCACCGGGAGGGAAACACCCAGTTGCAGGGCGAGCATGGGAGCGAACGGACCGTTCGCATCCACGACCTTTTTGCTCGCCATGTCCCCGATGCCCCAGCCGAGCGCCACCAGCAAACCCAGGATGATGCTGATCCAGAACATGTTACCCCTTGAGTAATGCCACTCCCCGCTCCATGGCCGCAATATTCAGTGCTTCCAGCTTCTGCTTGTCCATGCCCATGACCGGCAGCAGGGAAGCGTGCAGCGTTTTCACAGAGACAACGCCGCTATCCCCAACGACCGCGCCAAGCATTACCATGTTCGCCACCTTGGTCGTACCGAGTTCGTTAGCCGCATCGGTTGCTGGTATGTATACAACTCGAATATCAGAACGGTTGCTCTTGCCGGTCACCAGGGAACTGTTGATAAACAGCGTGCCTCCTTTACGCACGAGCGGCTCGAATTTGGCAAGCGACGGCTCGTTCATGACTACCGCCACATCCGGATTCTGGATCACCGGAGAAGCAATCGGCTTGTCAGACACAACCACCGTACAGTTCGCCGTGCCGCCACGCATTTCCGCACCATAGGACGGCAGCCAGGTCACGTGTTTCCCCTCCTCCATGCCGGCATAGGAAACCATCATGCCCATAAGCAAAACACCCTGGCCGCCGAAACCAGCAAAACGAAATGATAGCGTGTGGGGAGTTGACATATAAAACCAAAAAATAATGTGATAAATAAAAAAAACCACTTATGGACGTCAGTGCGTCAGAAATCAGAATACCACACAGTTATTCAGAACGAGAATGCATCCATCCTGCCAACATACGACTGACTTCGCTTGCCCATTTTTCAAGTTGTGCATACATATCATCTGCGATGTACAGTAAATCCCGTGCAAGGAGCAATTGATAACGGGCTTCCTCCAAAGATGCCTGAGCTATATTATAAAACTGTCTACTATCTTTTACTCCTTTGCGTTTGAAACCTTCCACAATATTTGAAGCAACAGATACCACAGAACGTCGCAACTGACTCGTTAAACCATATAATTCCTCGTGAGGAAAATTTTTGGTTGCCTGGTATACCTGCAACACAAACTGGTGTGCCTTCTGCCAGACCAATACATCACGAAATGTTTCTATCTTACCCATTGTAACAACCTTCTGACTCCTGACGCACTGACTCCTGACGCACTTTTTTATTAATCTACTCGCGGACAGTCCCGAGCGGAAAAAATTCGAGCATATTCTCAGCTATCCAACGGTTTGCCGTCGCTGGCTCAAGTTTCCAGTTGGTCGTGCAGTTCGACAAAACCTCGACAAGCGAAAACCCCTTGCCCTCGATCTGCATCTGGAATGCTTTGCGTATGGCTTTCTTCGCTTTCATGATATTCTTGGCATCATGCGTGGAGACGCGTGCCAGAAAAGACGGTGCCTGCAGAGTATTGAGCAGTTCAACTACCCGGATCGGAGGGCCTTCCCGCTCCACTGATCGGCCAAGCGGTGTGGTGGTGGTTTTCTGACCCGGGATCGTTGTCGGTGCCATCTGGCCGCCAGTCATGCCGTAGATAGCATTATTGATAAAAATCACCGTAATCTTTTCTCCGCGATTGGCGGCATGCAGGATTTCATTCCCGCCGATCGAGATGAGATCGCCATCCCCCTGATAGGTAAAAACGATTTTGTCGGGATGCATGCGCTTGATGCCGGTAGCGATCGCCGGTGCCCTCCCGTGGATTGCTTCCGCAAAATCAATATCAAGATAATTGTAGGCGAGAATCGAACAACCCACCGGCGAGACGCCAATTGTTGTTTCGCGGATACCGAACTCATCAATCACTTCTGCGACCAGCCGATGAACGACACCATGTCCACATCCGGGACAGTAATGAGTCGTAACATCAAGTAATGATTCCGGTTTTTGAGCTACGATCGCCATGCGCGCCTCATGACTATGTATACGATAATTCTGTTTCTTGACGTGCTTCACGCTTTTTAAACAAAGCATCAACGAGCACAGGAATTCCCGCCCCGAGGATGACCCCTGCAATAGCATCGGCAATATAATGTTCTTTAACAAAAAACGTCGAGGCCGTCACAATCCAGGCAAATGCATACAGCCATATCTTCAATTTCGGATACATCCTCGATAGATAATGTGCGCAGACGAACGAAACTGAGACATGCAAACTCGGAAAGCTGGTGAGTGGCCGGTTAAGGCTGTAGTGCCAGCGCAGCATATCAGCGAACAAACTCTCCCCCGGTACGAACACCCGCGGGGCATAGGTTTGAAACGTAGCATTGATAATACCGGTAATCAGACCGTTCAGGCCTGCCGCCACAGCAAACGGCCGAAACAGTACGGGATTGAAGAAAAAAAGAAACAGCCAGGCAAAGGCAACGAAACCAAAATACAGGAAGTAAGGAATGATAAACGGCAAAACCAGGGGGATCGCCCGGTCCAAACCGGTTTCCAGTCGATGGATTTCCCCGGGAATATCCAGCCGGTTTACTACCATCATCAGATTTCCCAGTCCGTAACTGATTGCAGCCAGATATACATTGCTAAACCGGATGTTTTTTTTCATGTATTAACCTATGATTTTATGCAACTCAGCCAATACCTCTTCCGGCATGGGAACCCTGCCACCGGGGCTGCCAAAAAAATCCACGGGGATTTTCCCGTTGACTGCCAGCCGCACATCCTCAACCATCTGTCCGAGGTTCATTTCTACCGTAAGTATCCGCTGTAACAGTGTACCATCTCCGACAAGCTCGGCGATGGCTTTATTCGGGAATGGCCAGAGGGTTAGAGGTCGGATTAAGCCAAGCTTGATACCTTCCGCCCGTGCCAGATCTATGACACTGCCGGCGATCCGCCCCATGGAGCCAAAAGCGGCGATGGCATAGTCAGCATCTTCCATGGCAACGAGTTCCAGTTTCGGCTCCTCTGCCTGGATTTTTTCCCATTTTTCCTGCTGGCGCAGATTGAAATGGTACAGATCATCCCCATGAAGAAAAAGCGATTTAACGAGATGGGGTTTGCGGCCTTTAGCTCCGGTCAGAGCCCACTCGGGTTGTTTGCGGCTATCTGCTAACCTTTCTCTTCCGCGGAAATCTACCGGCTCCATCATCTGACCGAGTGCGCCGTCCCCGAGAATCATAACCGGCAAGCGCCACTTTTCCGCGAGTGGGAACGCTTCGAACATAAAATCAACCAGTTCCTGTATGGTAGATGGCGCCAAAACGATGCAATGATAATCACCATGCCCGCCGCCTTTGGTAGCCTGAAAATAATCAGACTGGGCGGGCGCAATATTCCCCAGACCTGGACCGCCCCGGGTCATATTAACGATGACGCAGGGCATTTCTGCACCCGCCAGGGTAGAGATGCCTTCCTGCTTGAGGCTGATCCCAGGACCGGAGGAGGACGTCATGGCCCGCTTCCCGGCGGCGGCAGCTCCGAAGACCATGTTGATCGCTCCCAGCTCGCTCTCAGCCTGCACGAACACTCCGCCGGCTTCAGGCAGATGCAGTGACAGGTATTCCCCGACTTCGTTCTGCGGGGTAATCGGATAAGCAAAAAAGCCATCGACGCCTGCCCGGATCGCGGCTTCGGCGAGCGCTTCGTTTCCTTTCATGAGCACTTTTCCCATAGGATCTCCTTGCGACTCGTAACGATTATTCTTTATAAACGGTTATACAGACGTCAGGACAAACCTGATAACACATGGTGCAGGCCGTACATCTGTGCTCCGGGTCAGCCGGCTCTGCCGGTGTATACCCTTTTTTGTTAATCACCGTGGTCGACATGCGGATGATGCCGAGCGGACAAGCCTGCACGCACAGTTGACACCCTTTGCACTTTTCCGTGTCGATAACAATATGGTTCATGATTTCCTTCATGTTGAATGACAATAAAACAATCGTGGATATAGTACTACAGGTTGCAGGTATAAAAAAACCCCGTTACTCCCAGAAAAGGACGAGCAAACGGGGCCCGCGGTACCACCTCAATTCCCTGACCCTACGTCAGGACACTTCGCTGGCGATAAAGCTGCCGGCTCTGCGTTTGAGTGAGTTCCGATGATCCTGCGGGGTGCTCGCACCAGATGCCCCCTCGCTGCAGCAGAAATCCTGTCGTACTATTCTCAAACAGGTATCACCTATTACAGGGGAGAAGTATAAAGTAACCGCTCCAGACCGTCAACGTTCATTTTGCTTTCCTGTCTCTACGAGAGGCACTTCGCTGTAGGCACGGATCTGCATGCCCGGAACCAGACGTTCCTGCCGCTCCGGCAGAAATAGAAAACCAGCCAGCGTGGCTGCCCACCCGAGCAAAAAAACAAACAGCAGAATTAAAAAATACCTGTTTGTTTGCACGCTGATTTCGATTGACAATCCAGTTCGCGGCATCTGAATCCTAGTACGATAATATGTAAATTGTAAATTGATAATTGGATATTAAAAATTGAATATCCCATCTTCAATGGATCAGTATCCTGCTCTTCCCAACAGTTTATAGGCAATCTCTTTCCCCCGCTCGACTCCCGGCTGGTTAAAAGCATCGATGTTATAAAGTTCACCTGATACAGCGGTCGCGTATTCGAGCAGATAAATCAGCTGACCGATCGTGTATGCTGATATATCAGGCAGCACAAGTGTGCTGTTGGCAACCTGGTTTTCCACGAGCGCCCCGCGCGTGCCTTCGTACTCCGCGGTCATGATCTGGCTAAATGACTTATCCTGCAGGTAGGCAAGCTCATCTACCTGGTCCGGTGTTTCGCTGATGATCAGATCATGGTCGAACTGTTCGACCTGCAGGAAAACAATATTGCGGTCCCGCGACCCGCAGTTAAACAGCTGAATCTGGGAATGCTGATCGGTACTTCCGAGTGCCTGGGTCGGTGTCTGCCCTACCCGGATCTCCTTACCCTGCCGGTCATATTGCTTGCCGAGGCTCTCGGCCCAAAGCTGTTTAAACCACTCCGGCCATTTTTTCAAACGGAATGCGTAAGGCATCATGGTGACGACGTTCTGTTTTTTGAAAACATAGGAAGCATACTGCAGGGCGGCAAATTGTTGACCCGGATTTGAGGCAAACGGCTCCTGGCAGCGCTCGTCCATGCGGGCCGCACCGTCCAATAGTTTCTCGACATCTATCCCCATCCAGACCGCGGGGAACAAACCAACCACGCTCAAAACGGTAAACCTGCCTCCGACGTCATCCGGATGCACCAGCATTTCTATGCCTTCGGCTGCGCTGACTTCTCTCAGCAACCCGACGGTATTCGATGTGGTGAAGATCAAATGCTTTTTATAATCAGTACCGAGCTTTTTTTTCAGTTCCTGCCTGACCAGAAGAAATGTAGCCGCGGTCTCCAGAGTACTGCCTGATTTGCTCACGATGTTAAACAGGGTCTCCCGCAAATCAACGGTCTGGAAAAAGGCATGCAGTTCCTCAGGGTCGACATTGTCAAAGCAGTGAAACTGCACCTGAGGAGATGTCGTGGTAGAAGAAAAGGTATGATCCAGGGCTATCGACCCGAGCGCCGATCCCCCGATGCCGACAACTACGAAGTGTTTAACCCACGGCCTGCTCTCCCTGATCTCACTGAGTCTCGCCAGGACCTCCCGTTCCTGCGGCAGATCCATGAAGTGGAGTTTGCCGGCCGCGCGCCTCGCCTGCACTGCCGCATGCCCGGCTTCACTGCGTTCAATCGCCTGCTCCAACTCTTCGGCAGTGATGCCGTAGCCGGGACCGATGCGCTCAGCGAGCATATTGTCAAAGTTGTAGGTGATATCGGACATCGTGTCTCCTGAGATAAGGATGGACAAGTAGTAGTAGTAGTAAAATTATTTAATGATAGCTCACTCATACTAACCGATTACCTAAATCATGCAAAAAGGAGAATAACAATGTCTGATAGAATAGAAGCAATGGGTAACCCAGAAGATGATGCTCTTGAAGCAGAATATCCATTTATTGATTCGTCCCTTTTGGGCCCAGGGGCTGAATTTCCCTCACAACCTGGCTTTCGTATTGCCTGCGATGTTGTCGTAAATGCTCAGGGTTATTATGTCTCTTCCGAAGCTTTTACTGCAGCTCTCGCCGCTGGCGAACAACCTGTTTACTACCGTACAAACGATGGAGAAGATGGGAAAATCAGACGCCATGCCGCCATCCTTGAGTCTATGCCAGTAGATGAATCTTGATCACTCCACCCTCGTCTCCAGAACCTCTGCCTCACAGCCTGCAAAACGATGTGTAATTGTCTTAGCTTGTTCTGACATGACTATTTCCGCAACAACTGCAAAACA
>JAKQHK010000093.1 GCA_029573015.1 bacterium | reverse complement strand
AAACTTGATGCTCAGCGGGCAGTGAGAAAGCGTTTGGCCCGTTTCACCAGCCAATGGCAGCCATGCCAGAAATGGCGCAGTCCGGTCCATATCAGCCAGGGGAAGCGGCGCAACACGAGTCTTTGCGCCTCGGGATACACGAGAGTTTCGCCTTGAAAGCCCAGCTTGAAGCGGGTGATCCCCTGCCAAGCATTGAAGTGCGAGTCTCCCGGAAGCGCCACGCCCCAGAAGTCATACCAGTCACAGCCCTGCTCTCGGGCAAAACGCATGGCTTCGTAGTGCAGGAGAAAATTGGCCATAAGCTCGCGTTTTTGATCGGCGGTCCCGCCGAACAGGTAATAAGCCGTATTTCCTTCTATAACCAGCAGGAGAGAGGCAAGCAGATCTGTTTCATGACGGGCATGGAGGATCCAGAAGCGGTTCGTGGGGGTGTAGGCATCCCGGAGGGTTTGGTAGTATTCCTGCGGGTAGAGCGAGATACGCTGGCGGGCTGCCGTCGCCTGTATCAGCTCCATAAACGGCATAATCGCAGCTTTTTCGTCTGAATACTCGATAATTACCCCTTTTTTTTCTGCCAGACGGATATTGTAGCGGGTTTTGGACTTGAAGCTGTCGAGCAGCTCATTGTCCGCACGGGCTATGTGGATGCGATGCGTTGCATGGGGTTGGCGGTTAACGGTTGTTTTGAAAGGCAGTTTGCCGAGTGCTTCGCTGGCAAAACCATTGTCGGGTTCTATGACTAACTGCATGGCCTTGGCAGCACGGCAGTGTGCAATCAGATAGGTGAGGAAGTATGCCGTCAGTTTCGGTTTGGCGTCAATGACGATCGGACCGCGTTCCAGACAGGCAATGGGCGGGAATCCGAACGGGGAACGGATGGACAGCTGGGCAATGCCGACAAATGCATCCTTGTAGAGAAGCGCGTAACGCAACACCCGTTCGCCGAGCAGGCAGCGGAACTCGCCCCAGGCATACGCCTGGAGGAGGTTACCCGGGGCGTGGGCGCTCAGGAACTCATTCCAGGTTTCTTTGTGCGATTCATCAACCGAAATGACAGAAAAAGGATTTTCAGGAGGAAGAGGGCGGTTTTTGGGCATGCTGACTCGTATAGCGGATAGTTTTCACGTGAAAACTGGGAAAAATATCTTGGGATCAGGTTGTCCATAGCTTGCCACAGCTCCGCAGCCTTGTAAAGCAGCGGTTCAGGGCGGGGGATACTTGTAGGGAGCTTGCTCAGCAGCCCTTAGCGCGTAATAGCGGGAACGATCCTGCCAGTCCGGACTGATAAGGTCGCGCCCGTAGGCATACAGCTGGCTGTAGCGGTAGGCACTATCTGCCGACTGGTTGTCGCGCCCTGTAGCCGGGGGGAGCGCTTCAGCAGCGATGCGATACCATTCGGCCTGTTGTTCTGCGTCTGTAGCATAAAAGGCAAGGCGCAGCGCCAGGTCAAACAACTTGATGCGGTAATAGTCGCTCTGCGGGTTGGCTGCAACCGCGTGCTGCGCGTACGGCAGGGCTGCCTCGCCAGACACCAGCTCCCAGCTGAGCGTTTCCCGGTGATAGCGGTCAGCCCGGAGGAAGCTGCCGTTGAGCCATATACCCCGGACGCAGGTGCCGCAGACGACAGAAGCAACTATGCCGACGCTGATGGTTTTCCAGACAAGATTGTCAGCAAAAAAGGGGCAGGAAATCGTCAAAAAAGGCTGTTTTTCCCCGGTATCAGGCGGGGAAGCCGCAAACAGCATGCCGAGATAGATCCAGACCGGTGCGGCTGCCAGGGGAGTGGTGAAATTGACCATGCCGTAGAACAGGTAAAAAAGCAAACCTGCCCGTAACAGCCAGTTTTTTTCGGTTTGAGAGTCCTGTAGCAACGGGGTGGCAGCAAAGAGAGCCACGGCAAACATTCCAAACAAGCACAGACTTCCCCAGATTCCAAAGGAAACCAGACTCTCCACATAGATAGAATGGGCCCGGTCAACGAACAGTTCGCGCAAATGAAGATCGCCTTCCTGGATTACTGCGGGGAAAACGAGCTCAAAGTTGTCAAAACCATAGCCCCACCAGGGCCTGCGGGCAATAAGTTCAAGGCTGCGCTGCCAGATCTGGTAACGCTCGGTTTTCGTCCAGTTGGCTGGCTGGGTCAGCTCGGTAATACGCCAGCGCCAGTTTTGATTCCGGGCCAGCAGGCCATAAAACACTCCGCTGATCAGGAGCAGCGCAGCTCCCAAAGCGGCAAAGCGTGCCAGCGGTACTTTTTTATCAGCATGCAGCTTCCGCAGACCGTAAATCCCTGAAAAGACGAGCGCGACTGCCAGAAGCGCCAGAAAAGCTCCCCGGGAACCGGTAGCGAGGAAGGCATAGGCATAGGCGATGCCAAGCGGGCTGGTTGCTGCCTTATACTTCCACGGCAGGGACAGCCAGAAGGAGAGACAGGCCGGCAGGGCCAGGGCGAGATAGGATGCCCCGATATTTGGCTGACCGAAGGGACTGACCAGCCTGCCTTCATAGGCAGCCGGGTTTTTCCAGGCCGCATAGGGCAGCAGATCGGTATATTCTGCCAGCGTCATCCAGCTGAGCGCCACGCCTCCAAGGGCAATGCCGGCAAGGATGACGCGGCGGCAGCCTGCCTCCCGGGACAGCGCTGCGCTCAGGAGAAACAGGGCAAAATAGTGGAGGTAGAGCCATAATCCCTCCGCCCGGTAGTAATTGCCCCAAAAGGCCTGATGGGGATTATAGGCAACCAGCGTTGCCAGAATACTGGCTGCCACCAGACCGAGAAACAACAGCCAGCGGGGAGAGGGCGCAGCCAGTTGCCATTGTTTGCGTTTTGTCAAAGCATACAGCTTACTGATCAGCCAGACAGCAAAAACCAGTTCAATACCAGCAAGGAGCCAGGTCCGTTTCGGCAGGTCAAAGACGAGAAATAGACTGGCGTCGTAGAGGAGCGGACCAACAAGGAATATCAGTCCAATTATATATGAGATAAATAGGTTGCTTTTCTGCATCACAGGTAATAGCCAGTAGAACAAAACTAACCGCACTATAGCTTTTTTTCCAGTACTGCTCAATGTGCGTACAAAAAAAGCCACAACCTGTGCTGGGCTGCGGCTTGTGCTATGTTTACTGGGTGTCGTGTCACTTGCCCGGGCTGATGGCTAGATAACCGACAGTTTCGCGGGTGTGCAGGCCGTCATTCCCCTCTTCTTCCTGGAGCCGTACCTGAAAACCACTATCGGTCAGGGAGCGGACCCGGGTGACGACTGCCTGGCTGTTGGCATACGTTTGTACTTGTGTTAGCGTGAGAGGAGCACTGACGGGACGTTGGTCGCTTGTGGGGCTAAAACTGACCTGTTTCCACTGATGGGTGGCCTGCGTTTTTCCTGCCTCGAAGATGGCGCCGTCCGCAAGCTGATGCCGCCCGGCTTCGATGATGATGTAGGATACTTCCTCTGCGGAATGCACCTGATCCAGGTAATCCCATTCTTCGATCTGCAGCTGGAAAACATTTCTGCCAATGTACCGGAAACGTACATGGGCTGGCTGACTGCTCGTATAGGAGGTAATCTGGGCAATGGCAACCGGGTTTTTATAGCTCTGTTTCAAGCGGACGGTATACCAGTAGGTGCCGCTCGTTTGTTTAAACGTAACTTTACCGGTTTCTCCGATCTGGGTGCCGGCTGTATTACGGATAATGCCATTGGCAAAGGCAGCGTAATCAACGCTTTCGGCTGCATGGACAATTTCCCGGTCCTTGGATTGTTCCTCTTCAATCTTAACGGCAATCCCCTTGGATGAAGCAGTGGTTATCCTCGTGGCGGCAGTATCAGCTTCGCGATAGGTGGTCATGTTGGTCAGCACCACCGGAGTGGAAGTGAAAATCGCCGGGAAGGTTATGCCGGTATAGGGTTTGTGCGTAACAGTATTGACCACGCGTCCGGCCACATAGGGTATTGGCGGGGTTACCGGAGGGGTGACAGGTGGGGTTATGGGCGGCGTGATGGGCGGTGTTATAGGTGGCGTTATAGGAGGAGTAACAGGTGGGGTTATCGGCGGTGTAACTGGAGGAGTGATGGGCGGGGTGATCGGAGGGGTGACCGGAGGAGTGACGAGTCCGTATAGTACTGCTACTGGCTGGTTGTACTGTTGAACGGTTGTAGTCGATTCATCAACAATAGAAGCCGAGTTTACCGATTGCGGGCTGGGCAGGGTGCTTAGTGCGCCGATCACCAGCAGCAGGGCAAATCCATATGGATACTGCTTTTTCAACCGCGGGATCGTACGAACGATGTTCATGCACACTCCGATAGTAGAGGATAAACACAATCAATAATAATAATCCTCGCAGTTTCTGCTTGTCAAACAAAACAAACAACAATTACTAGGATGCGTCTTGGGATTTCAGAACAAATCCGCTACAATGCTCCTGCATTATGTATAGGGACTTATGAGATGATCACCCTGGGAATAGAAACATCCTGTGACGAGACAGCCGCGGCAGTGGTAGATGACCATGGTTTGGTTTACGCCAACTGTATTGCTTCCCAGATACACCTGTTTGAACAGGTGGGCGGGGTAGTGCCGGAGCTGGCGGCGCGAGCGCATACCGAAAAGATCATCCCGGTCATTGATCAGGCTCTCATAGACTCCGGATTGGGCTGGGATCAGATCGACCAGATAGCTGTAACCGAAGCGCCCGGCCTCATCGGATCCCTGCTCGTCGGCCAGAGCGCTAGCCGGGCGCTTGCCTATGCCCGGCACAAGTCGCTTGTCTGGGTCAACCACTTGCGGGCGCATGTCCTGGCTGCCTGGCTTCAAAATAAGGATATAGAATTTAAAAGTAAGAATTTAGAAATAGCATTTCCAGCTATTGGATTGCTTGTCTCTGGCGGGCATACAGAATTGATTTCCATGCAGAACATGCAGACATGGGAAGTCATCGGCCGGACGCGGGACGACGCGGCCGGGGAGGCGTTTGACAAAGTCGGAACCCTGCTCGGACTCCCCTATCCCGGCGGGCCACAGGTCTCCCGGGCCGCAGCCACTGGCGATCCGGCTGCTTTTGCTTTCCCGCGGGCGCTGCTGGAAACAGGAAGCTGCGATTTTAGCTTCTCGGGACTGAAGACCGCGGTGCTCCGGTCGGTACAGCAGGAAAAGCAGGCACCGCGCTATGCGTCACGAACGCAGTTTGTCGCTGATGTGGCGGCTTCGTTTGAACAGGCGGTAGTGGATACGTTGCTCGAGAAAACCAGACGGGCCTGCAGCCAGCATCCGGCAAAAAGTATTATCCTTGCCGGTGGCGTGGCAGCAAATCAGGCCTTGCGTGCCGCTCTGTCGGAGGAATACAAGGAGCGATTACATTTGCCCGCCCTGGAATACTGCACGGACAATGCGGCCATGGTAGCATTTGCTTCCATGCAGAATTAACCAGCACTCCCCCTGTCCGGTTACCGGAGTTTTTCATGGCCCAACCAAAAAAAGAAACTCATACAAAAAAAGTTCAATCAGTCCGAGCTGCAGCCCCGCGTCGTCCGGCAGCCAAGCCGGCTCCCCTGCCCGCCCCGGTTGCGGCGGCACCACGACCGGGCTGGCGGGATCGCCTGCGCTCTATCCCCCACCTCGATCTGCTGCTTTTAGCTGTTCCCCTGCTTGTGTTCTGGCTTGGCCTGCAGTACTGGTGGCTGTCAGACAAGCTTCCTCCCCACTGGGATTACGCAGTGCACATCAAGCATGTGTTTGAATACACTGAGATGCTGCAGACAGGGCAGCTGGCAGATTTTCTCTGGAAAAATTATGCCTACTACCCCCCGTTGCTTTACCAGATCGGTGCTGGGGGCTTTTCCCTGTTCGGCCCCGGCTTGGCAGTTACCCAGTCTATCAGTTTTGCTTTTTTTACCGGTGTCTACCTGCTCACCTATGGGCTCGGTCGCCGGCTGTTCGGTCGCTTGGCGGGCTTGCTTGCTGCCGGTATCGTACTCTATACCCCCATGCTCTATGTGTTCAGCCGGGATTATTTACTCGATGTACCGCTGACCTTTTTCGTGCTGCTCACCCTGTATGTTCTGACCGGCAATGCGCTTGCCAGGCGAACTTCCAGCTTTCTCCTCGGTTTCTGTCTCGGTCTCGGCATGCTCGTCAAGTGGACGTATGTCCTGTTTGTGTTCGGGCCGTTTTTCCTGTTCCTCTGGACCGGCTGGCGGACAGTCAAAGACCGTAAAGCGTTCGCAG
>JAKQHK010000082.1 GCA_029573015.1 bacterium | reverse complement strand
TAGTAACAGACGTTGGATCGGCAAACGGGACATTTCAGCATGGACAGAGAATTACCGCTCCTGTCAGTATTCATGAAGGGGAAACTGTTGCCCTCTGTCTCGCGCAGGCGCGCCCCGGGGAGGATGATACAGCTCTGTGGTTCCGCGTCCGCGAGGGCAAGCTCGAGGTAAAAGCACTGACAGCATTGGAAAAGTGTAAGCTGACGCCCGAGGTTTTAGCAATGGGCGCGATCGTGGAGAGCTACCGG
This sequence comes from bacterium, assembly GCA_029573015.1. Taxonomy (GTDB): domain Bacteria; phylum Patescibacteriota; class CG2-30-54-11; order CG2-30-54-11; family CG2-30-54-11; genus JAKQHK01. The sequence goes on along the minus strand of JAKQHK010000082.1, from coordinate 4,951 downwards.
CAGACTGCGAGGCGGTTCCCGCAGACAGATACGGTTCGTATCGGGCGAGGTGATGACTGTTCGCTGCAGCTCCAGAACAGTAGAGTATCACGTATCCATGCATCAGCTAGATGGAATAACGACACACAGGCCTGGATCATCGGTGATACAGGATCAAGCAATGGCACATCGATAGATGGCGAGAAGCTGGCCGGTACATATGCGCTGCAAGAAGGGGAATTAGTCGATGTGCGCTTTGGCGGTAGCAAACCCGGTGAGGGAATAGCGGTACGATTCCGCGTGACTAACGGAGAACTGCAGGCCGAGCAGTTGAACTATGACCGGGCTGCGGACGCAGTACCGGTTGTCGGCAGGAGCTTTGATCAGCGAAAAATAAGCAAGCTCGAGGACGTCAAACCGCAGGCTATGGTTCTCTATGCCAGTTTTGACGGCTGGCAGATCGGGCAGGTATCCGACGTAAGCAGCAATGAAATTTCAGTCATTGATAGTCAGGGAGAAACAAACACCTTTGATTTTAATCCTGGTACCATAGACCATACCCTCATGCTGCTCGAGCGCCGGGAACTGCATCCCGGGACGCAGATCGAGTCTGCTGACCAGCTGAAGACGCTGGGCATGCCGGAACCTTTGGCAGGATATCTGGCGGATCACTATAGAGGATCGCGGGTAGGTGATGTTACGTCTGTAGCTTTACCGGTGACTGAATTGGGTGATGAGTATTTCGAATCCCTGCGACTCATGCCGAGACTCGACCTGCTCCAGATCGATCAAGCTGAGACGATCAGTTCTACGGTTCTGGATTTTTTGAGTAGAAGAGATTTGGTGCTGTTTGCGCCGCGTTTATGGGAACTGCCGGCATCGTTCTTCAGAGCCGGGACTCGTAAGCAGATCCGTTGCGATGCCCTATTTGCGCCGGTGCCATTGAGAGACATCGCAGGTGATCTGGAGATCATCGGTCTGGGGGCTCCCGTGCGTGTCAGGGCAGAAGGACAGGTTCTGCCGCCGTTTGATCAGGGAGACTGGCAGCTGAGCGCCGGCCAGATGGAGAATATATTAGGCACCTGGGGTTCCAAATCTGAAGAATATTCTGCCGGAAAAGAAAAACATGGTGTTACTGTTACCCGTACAGTGGGTGGTACCGGCAATTCCGGAACGTATCAGTTGTCATGGGGTCCAGCAGGGGATGTCAGACCAGAAGAAATTGAATTGGATACGAGCACTCCGTTGGGAATAGTGGCATTCGAGGGCGGACCGGTCGTCTATCTGGATATAACCGGGGAATACGTCCGTTTTACGGTCTGTGAGCCGTATCGCGTACCGGCCGGTGAGCAGATGCCAGCCAATATTCCGGGTTTATCGCTGGATACGCTTGACGCCCACACCTTTGATGCAAGCCAGAATCCGGAAGCTGTAGCTGCAGCCCTGAACTGCTCGGTCGGTCTGGCAGAAGCACTCGTCCGGTCTTCTGTCACCGATCCTCAAACCGGTGAATCCAGCTATACCTACCGGATCACCGGGATTACCCGTCTGGCTCCCCGGATCACCGAGCTGACTGCCGGAGACGGTGCGGTTCTCAAGCGCATGACTGCTTTGAAAGAAATAACTTTGGCTCAGCTTGATTTTTCCAGAACAGAGACATGTAGTGTATTTGCCACATGGATCAGGGAAGCCGGCAGTCTGGAGCGCGTTACGGTACCCACCCTGCGGCCAGCGGAATTGAGCGCGATGGATCTCTCCCCCGAGAAACGCGCCCTGCTCGATACGCTCGATCCACAGGCATTTGCTGATTTTCAGGCGCGCTATGACCGCGAGCCCGGAGCAACCGTAGACCCGACCGAGGCGTTTGCCCTGCCGGAGGATGCTCCGGTCGTGGCTGGACGCTCCCTGCAGGCTGATTATAAAAAGGACGCGAATCAAGACCGGATCGGGACAAGTCATGATTATCGTCTGATGCATGCCATCCTCGGCCCCGAGGCGCCGGTTGAGGCGCTTGTCGCGGAACGCGGTCAGCTTCACCTCGTGATTGATGGCATGGGCGGGCATTCAAAGGGAGATGAGGCGGCGGAACTGGCGCTCTATACGGTACTACAATGGTACTATAGTGCAGCAGTTCCCGCTCGCGGCCTTGACGGGCTGCTCGACGAAGCCATTCACAGGGCAAACGATCAGATCAGGCACAAATTAAGAGATGCAGGAGCGACGATTGTCATCCTCTGCGAACAACCTGGCGGGAGACGGCTGGTCCGTCCGGTGGGTGATGCAGCCTGTTTTGATTATGTCAATGGTACCCTGCAGATACGCGGCACGATAGCCAATATGGCTGCACATTTATTTGCTATCGGTGAAGCAGCAACTTTTGATCAGCTTTGCATTCATGCGATCAGAAATCGAGTTTCACATGCGCTTGGTCTGGAAAAAGACGGAAAAATACCTGATTATTCTGATACTGCTATAGGCAGGTATCAGCTGCTCATGTCTGACGGCGCCTGGGAAACAGTCCCGTTAGAGGAGGTGCCAGCAATCCTGGACGAGGATAGCCATGATATCGGCATGAAGTCAGACTTGATCGCCTTGCTGGCGCTTGTGCATGAGAGTGCGTTCTGGATCGGGATTCAGCGTCCCGGGTATACGCACGATCATGATCAACAAGATTTGCTTTGGCGCCAGGATCGCCACGCGATTGTAGGCAACTGGTTGCGATCCAGGACGCTTCTTGAGGTACTAGGTGCTGGACCAGAACAGCAGCGTACAGAACTGGCACGTATCCTGGCGCTCGGAGGAGAGCAGCAGCGGCAGGCAGTATTTAATCTATTGGTTGAACTTGCTCACCATCATTATAATCAGATACGCAGCGGCGCGTGGGGTAGTCTGCATCAAGATTTGCGTGATTATATCGATACGTATGATAGAACAAGAACTCATAATTATTTATTAATTGACAAACGCTATTACGCCAGTACGTCTGCAGACAATATCAGTGTAGTAGTTATCGAGAATCCCGATTCGCCGCTGGTCAGCAGATTCGGCACGCAGGGCGCCGAGGCATTGACGGCTGAGTTTACCGATCCGGGTTCATCAACTGGCAAGGCACGCCTCCTCGATGCCGGGACTGAGTCCCTCGTTCCGGTCAGCCTGCCGGTCCGCGCTGAATGGCTGGATCAGGCAAACGGCACGGTTACAGATCTTGACCGCTGTGCGGCGTGGCTGGCTGGCCTGGGAGATCTGGTGGTCGTCGAGCAGGGACAGCTGAGCAGGCGTATGACATTGGGGCATACACTAAGTACAGCATCATTCGGGGAAGGAGCAGATGCCAAGCAGCAGAGAGGCATTATTACTGAGAAATTTGCCCAGGTTGATAAGGGGATTGTTAAGCGTACGCCATGTTATCAATCTGTCGAAGGACTGGTGGCACGTATCAAAAAAGGGCAGTTGTATGAGGTTCCACCGGTACACCGACAGCACAATCAAGCGGTGCTCGGCCAGGAAGTCGAGCAGGTTGCTTCCCGGGCGTATCTGGATGTGAAACAGCCTTCCGTTTGGCGGCCTGTTCGTGCCGGGGAATGCGTGCTTGCTGTCGAGAAACAGGGTTTCCACGGCAAGGATGCATATGCACACTTTAGGGAATGGATAGCCGGACAGGTTCCTCTGCTGGCAGTTATAAAAGGTAACATCATCCGGATTGAAGCTCTCGATCTCCCCAAGAAAGTAGATGCTAAGACCAAGGTCAGGGCTACCGGAGTAATTGCTGTGCGTGCTGTACTGTCTGACGATCCGGGACTCAGGCATTCCACAAATGATAATCCAATCGAGATCGGGCTCACCTTCGGTGATCTGTTTGAGGCAGCAAACAAAGGACAGGGTTTATACCGGCTGCGTGAGGATACGCCGGCTTCCGAGCGTCCAGCTGTACCTCCTCCAGCAGAAGCTCCGGCAGCGCTACGCCCACCGGATGCTGGTTCAGGTCCTGCATCTGGACCAGAAGGCGATGCGCCTGCCGCCCCTGCAGAGGCAGAAGCAGATACACGCAATGAAGCATACCGCACCAGCTACACCCACCTGAGCCAAGCCATCGAAGGGGGGCGGGATATCCATACCCCCTTGGTTGCCTATCTCCGAAGTCTGGATAAAACAATCGTCGGATTAGTGGGTATCATCAAAAAAATCGAAGACAAGACAGTATCCTTTTCTGCCACGCGCGTCAATGATGGCATCATTGCCGAAGTTCCCCGTAGCCTGTATGTGCGTGCGTCCCTGCGGGGAGGGGTCATATCGTTGATACAGACGGGGATTGTCGATGAGCAACTGACAGCCCGGTTCGATGCGGAGGGCAGGGTGCAGGCCTCTCGGGATCCTCAAGAACTGGTTAAGCGATCAGGATTTGCTAAACTGAGAGATGCTGTTGTACAAAAAGTCTCTTCAGAACAGCGAGCCCAGGATCAGCTGCTCTCGCAGATAAAGCTGGAAGCAGGCCAGTACTGGCTGCGCAGCGGTCTGGCGCGCATGCCGGAGGCGAACATGCGGGTGCTTGCCGCCTGCGATATCCCGAGCAGTAGGCAGATGTACGAACGTCAGGCATTAGCAGGTGGTCTCCGGAGATCTGCTTTTGAAGCGCTGCGGGTAGGTGTGGACGAATCGATCATTGTCCAGGGTGAAAACGCCATATATGAAATACATCAGGCGGGGAATGATCGGGTTATTAAGCAGTTGAACCTTAAGACCGGTGAGACAGTTCAGGTCGAGAACATGACACCGGTTTATGTCCTCGTCGAAGCTGAAACTACCACGGTGTATATCAGCCGGCATGCGCTCCATATGCCCGCGTTGGAACAGATCGGTAAATCATCGGCACGCGAAGCAGTGATCGATGCACTTTGGCAGGCGTACGGAGAAGTGCCGCCTGTCATGACCGCGGAGCGTCTGGTCGGCAGTAAGCGGATCCAGATGGGAACCG
>JAKQHK010000044.1 GCA_029573015.1 bacterium | reverse complement strand
GTGGTGGTGGATACGCACGTCGGCCGCATCGCTCGTCGGCTTGGTCTTACAAATCAAAAAGATGCTGACAAGGTCGAGGAGGATTTGTTAAAATTATTGCCACAGAGCGAATGGCGCAGCGTTAATCTGACCTGGGTCCTGCATGGACGGGAGACCTGTCAGGCGAGGAAGCCGCAGTGCGGTGAGTGTGTTGTAAAGGAGTTCTGTGACAGAATCGGAGTTACTGTTTGAGGTGAATCATGGCTCAAGATTATTATAAAGTTCTGGGTGTAGAAAAAAACGCATCTGCGGCTGAGATCAAGAAAGCCTACCGCAAGCTGGCGCAGAAATATCATCCTGATAAAAAGAGCGGAAGCGAGCAGAAATTCAAGGAAATTAACGAAGCGTATGAGATTCTGGGTGATAGCAAAAAGCGTGAAGCCTACGACCAGTTTGGCGAGGCGGCATTCAAGCAGTATCAGGGAGATCCGGGCACAGCCGGTGGGTACCAGTCCGGACCGCAGGGCGGTTTTTCCGGTTTTAATTTTGAATTTGCCGACGGCTTTGGCGATCTGTTTGGTTCCATGTTTGGCGGAGGTCCCGATCGTCGCAGCAAGGCTGGCAGAGGAGCAGACGTTCAGTCGATCATAACCATTTCTCTGGAAGAAGCATATCGGGGGGTAACCAAGGAGTTGTCTGTGCAGAAGCATGCCCGCTGTGAACGCTGCGGAGGAGATGGCGGCGAACCGGGCGCCGGAAAGAAAACCTGCTCCACCTGCGGCGGTACCGGACAGGTGCAGCAGATGCGCAGATCAGCTTTCGGGCAGACAGTACAGTCTCACCTCTGTCCCGCTTGCGAAGGGAAAGGGTATCATAGCAGTGAATCCTGCCGCCAGTGCAACGGTCGCGGCTTCATCCAGTCAGTCAAATCATACATGGTGAAAATACCGCCCGGCGCCAAACAGGGAAGCAGGATCCGCTTCCGCGGCGAGGGGGAACCGGGTGATCGGGGCGGACAGGCGGGAGATTTATTCATTACTGTGATGATCGCCACGCATCCTTGGCTGCGGCGTGAGGATGCCGATATACTGTCGGATGAGCATATAGATTTGTATACAGCGCTACTTGGCGGTAAAGTGAAAATCAGGACGATCGATGGCGAAGTCGCGCTCAAACTGCCGCCCGGTACGCAGAGCCATACTGTTTTCAAGATGTCGGGCAAGGGCATGAAGAAATCAGGAGGCAGCCGGGGTGATCATCTGGTTACAATCGTCGTGGATATCCCGCAGCAGCTGTCTGCAGAGGAGCGGGAGATGATCGCGGTTCTGCAGAAAAAGCGTTTCGGAGAATAATACGGCTGTTTTCTAGAAACAGACAACGCATTACCTGAAGCTGCTAGTTTTGTTTAGTTGTATGCAGCAGTGAAAAATGAATAAGGAAAACTTTTGTTTTCCCTATTCATACTACTGATGATAAGTCTATCGTCTCTAGTACAGATGAGCGGCGCTTCCGTGTCGACACTTTGATCCGCTGGCAGCTGGTCAGCTGTCTCCAGTATCGTCAGATAATTCTGGCCATCGGTATCGATAACCCGAATGTCTGTCCGGTCGGGTGTCTGGCTGGCAGTTACCGAAAATAAAATATAGGCATCCGTACTGTGCCAGCAGGCACTTCCGATCATTTCTTCCTCGGAACTTCTGTATGGATACCGGAACGAGTTTTTGGTCTGATCATAATAGGCTATCTGATTGTCTTCTGTGAAGAAGAGAAATTTCTCGCCATCGTTGGACCATCCGATGCTTTTGAGAATTGGTTGCGGGATATGTTTGATATTCGGACTATCACTTGTCAAATTGGTAATGATCTCCGAATTTGCTGGTGTCCCGAGGAATACATTATTCCGGTCATTGGACAGGATGATTGAGCTGATATCGCCGGATATCGTTAGAGATGCGACATCCTTTGAAGTTTCGTCAGAGGGTAATTCCGTGAACCGCAGGGTCATATCAGTTGCTGATGCGGAATTACTGTAGTACAGCCGAGCTTTGCCAAACAGACCGCTGGCGGGGGTGCAGAACAGGGGTTGGACGTTTTTTCCTGTCGTCAGTACTTCCGTCACTTCACCGTCATCAAGACGGACCATCATGAGTGTTTGATTTGTATCTGTCAGGAAGACAGCCGGTTCGACCGGATGCCAGACCGGAGCGAGCAGGGCAGAGCGGGAAGAGCGGAATGATTCGGCAATCGTGAGCTCCCGTGGCTGAGCGGTCATGTTTTTACTGTCGATATAGTAGCTGTACTGCAGGTTTTTTTTCTCGTTCACTCTGGTAAAAAAATTGGCGATGGCATAGCGTGATTCAGGCGACCAGTGAATTTCTACCGACGCATTATTCTGAAGATCAGCGGGCAACAGGTATTCTGAAAGACGGTTAAATCCAGTAGTGTATATGCTCAGGCGAACGAGGGTTTCCGATTCAGGATTTATTGTGCTGATGTATCCGTTTTTTTCATCCAGATCGATGTTCGAAGCAAGCAGTTGTTCGATCGGCTGGAGTTCTATCTGCATCGGAAAAAGTATAATGTCAAACATCTGGGTGACGAGTTCCGGATAGATCGTGACATTTTTCTGCCAAGGGTAGTAATTCGTTTTTGTTACAGTAAGCTGGTATCGTCCGGGAGTGAGGCTGGGAATTTTTTTGGGTGTCAGACCATAATCATCACTTCCGAGCATGATCTGCGAGCCATTGGGCCGGGAGTGGACATCCAGAATACCAGTCCTGATGAAAGTCCTCTGGGTAAAGTCATATCGCCAGCCTTTTGCCGTGAGAATAAGGGCTATGGCACTGAGGATGAAAAGAATCCGAATCGAAATGTAGACAAGTTTATGGCGCATAACGTTTCCATATATAAAGCGTCGAATCTAGCTTCTGTATTATATTGTTCTTCAGGAATGCGAACAAGGGCTGCTTTATTGATTAAGCGTATGGTTTGGGGTATGATCAAACGCGTAATTTTGGAAGGTACTCATCATGGCCCAGTTCCACATCAGCGGCGGTGTACCGCTCTCCGGATCAATACAGATCCAGGGGGCAAAAAATGCAGCTCTACCTTTGCTGGCCAGCAGTCTGCTTACCAGCGAGCCGTGTGTTTTTCGTAATGTACCGAAAATCGCAGATGTTTCATCCATGCTTTCCTTGTTAGCTTCTCTTGGCGCGGATATCGCATGGAAGGACGAGACGACGGTATCGATATGCTGCGCCGCGGTAGATAACCGCAACCTTGATTACGAGCTCGTGCGCCGTTTGCGGGCATCTGCCCTGCTGGTCGGCCCGCTGCTTTCTCGGTTCAGTGAGGTCTCCATCCCGTATCCCGGAGGGTGTTTGCTCGGGAAAAGACCACTGGATGCGCATTTTAAAGCCTTCGAAGCGTTGGGAGCGGAAGTGACCTGCGAGGCAGAGGGTTTCGTGGTCCGTGCAAGCGAAATGCATGCCGGACGGATGTTTCTCAGTGAGGCGAGCGTCACCGCCACAGAGAACGCATTGATGGCTGCCAGCTGCATAGAGGGTGAGGTGTTGATCAAGAA
>JAKQHK010000071.1 GCA_029573015.1 bacterium | reverse complement strand
AGTACCCGGTTCACAAGATTTCCAAGATCATTGGCAAGATCATGCTTGTACCGCTGTTCCAACCGGTCGAAACTGAAGTCTCCGTCCTCTCCGAACGGGATCTCACGGAACAGGAAATAGCGAACCGTATCGAAACCATATTTCTTAGCTAAATCACGAGGATCGATGGCATTACCGAGCGATTTACTGATCTTGTCGCCATTAATGGTGAAGAATCCGTGGGCAAACACCTGATCAGGCAGGCGTTCACCGCCCGCCATGAGCATGGCCGGCCAGATGGCACAGTGGAACTTGATAATATCCTTGCCGACGAGATGGAGTACCGTACTGTCCTCCCCCCACCACTGATTGAATAGTTTCTCGTCAGACGCATAACCAGCACCGGTGCAATAGTTAAAAAGGGCGTCAAACCACACATAGATCATCTGACTGACATCCTCCGGCACCGGAATCCCCCACTGCGCTCCGGCACGGGATACACTCAACGGCTCAAGATGCTCAGCGATATAATTCCGTACCTCATTGAACCGTTTGACTGGTCGTACCATATCCGCATGGGCATCCAGATGTGCCAAAAGCGCATCACGGTACTGATCCAGTGCAAAAAAATAATTTTTTTCCTTGAGCTCCACAGGGGGCTTTTTATGATTTGGGCACATCCCGTCGACCAGATCGCTGGGTTTAACATACGCTTCGCATCCCACGCAATACAGCCCGGTATATTCCCCCTTATACATATTCGGTTTCCCATTGACAGTCTTACTTGCAACCGTGGTCCAGAATTTCTTGACTCCCTCGACATGCGCCGGCGATGTGGTCCTGATGAAAAAATCGAACGATATGCCCAGCTCCCGCCAGGTGCTTTCCCAGATCGCCGCCATTTCATCCGTATACACTTTTACTTCCTTCCCTGCTTTCTGAGCTGCTTCTACAGTCTTCTGGCTATTTTCGTCAGTCCCGGTGAGGAAGAAAACTTCGCGCTCGTGCAGGCGATGCCACCGCGCCAGAATGTCCGCAGCCAGGGTGCAGTACGTATGCCCAATGTGTGGACGGTCATTGATATAATAAATCGGCGTTGTTACAAAAAAACGTTTATGCATAAATCGTACTGCTCCTCTCTGTAATAAACCTGAGGAATCGTGCAAAAATTATTTCCCATTATCCTGCCAACCGACACCCGCAGCAGCCAGACTGGCAAGTTCGGACTGGGTCATTTCACGCATGTTCTTTTTGGATCGTGAATCAGTCGGCTTGGCAGGGTGTGGTGCTGTTTTCGCTCTGGCACGCGGATTACCCTTTTCCTTGGACCGGATCAGGTACGCATGCACATCATCCTCGAGGTTAATAAAATCATCAGCCGTCTCAGCTAATCGGCTCGATACGCTCATCCCGAAACCAATAACCTCGACACGACAACCAAGTGCTTTTAAATGTTCGAGCAGGATGGAATAATCCCCATCTCCGGATACAAGGACGACCACGTCCAGCTTCGGGGCAAGCTTCAGGGCATCGATAGCCAGCTCCATGTCAACATTTCCCTTTTTCGAACCGTCATAGAACGTCTGCAGATCCTTGGTATATACCTCTATACCCATCTTGTTCAAGGCTTCGAAAAAGGGCTGTTCCTCGGCAATATCAGCCTTCACCGCGTATGCAATAGCGCGGACTAATTTCCGGCCGGCAACCGCGGCCTTGACCACATGACCGAAGTGTACCTTGGCGTTATAGCGCGACCGAGCTGAATAATACATATTAGCTACATCTATAAATACGCCCACGCGCTGATCAGCATGTTTCATTATCTGCCTTTACTTAATGTTTTATCTGGAAAAACAAAATTACTATACTCTATCAGGAAGAAGTTGACAAACCCATCAGACAACAGCAATAATAAAACAAGTTGGTCTAATGTACATACAAAAAGGAAGTGCCATGTCAAAAAAAATTACCATTCTGCTCGTAGCTGGTCTGATGGTCTCCGGTATTGCAATCGGGTACATACTATCCAGATCAACCGACTCGGACACCACCGGCGATCAGGCGGATTACACGGAAGCAGTTAAACAGGGCATGGAGGAGCTGTCCCAGGTGCAGACCGGAACTGCAGTCATATCCTACGACCTGACGACCGCTGACTCCCCGGCTCAGGCAGGCTTGAATGCCCTCTTTACCGGTACTCTCAGCTTCGATGCCCGTGAAAAAAATAATCGCCGTAGCTTGTTAACCGGCGACATGACGTTCACCGCCCGAAGCAATCAGACCGTGATCGACAATTATACTCTCCTCACTGCTGACAACCAGACCTATCTGAAACTGGCAGATATCACAGTTGACAGCGGAACACCTACGCTTGTAGCTACTGTCAACCAGGTCAAAGACCAGTGGTACACCCTCGGTGGGACTGAACAGTCATCATCCCTGTCTATGCTCTCCGGCCAGCTGAGCGAAATTTCGGCGAGCCGGTCCCTGCAAAGCACCTTCGATGTCGGAAAGCTGTCCCAGGCGTTGCTATCCAGCTCAGCGCTCGATTCGTTAGAGAAACTGGGAGAAGAAGTACTTGATGATGTAGAAACCACCCGCTATTCACTTGGGGCATTATCGCCGGAAGACACCGCTGCCCTGCTCGAGCAACTGCAGACAACCGCCAACGCCGCTGCCAGCGATGCTGACAAGCTGGCTCATGAACTTTCCCAAGCTAACCTGACCGGTGAAATCTGGGTACGCAAGGACGACAACACCATAAAAAAAATCAAATTGAATTTTGGTAACACCGAAGGACTTGAACCGAATCTCAAGCTCGGCATAGAAATCAATCTTCAAGAAATCAATCAGCCGGTGGTCATTACTGCTCCCGAAACATCCCTGAGCTATACAGTTCTCAGAGATGCACTCCTCGATTTCCCGGAGCTTACCACGACTGACGTGAATAATCCCGGGAACACCAACGACACCATCACCGAAGACGACACCCTGCCGGAGATTAACTAAAGCATACCGCTCTGTATGATTACAGGAAGAGGGAGGCCGGATCAACCGGCCTCCCTCTTCGCATACCTGCAAATAAAGACCAAAATCAACTATCCGCAGTCAGATCCTGATACATGCGGATAACTTCGTTCGTGACATGTTCCATATCATCCTCACTGCCCTCCCAATACGGCTCGATCTGCTTCTTCACCCAGGTATCCAGCGGCTTTTTGCTCTTGCGGTTGCTTGATCGTCCCAGCAGCCACATGGTGATATAGGAGGCGGGAGTGTCTTCGTTGAATGTCAAGGAATTGCTGTGTGACATTGGTACCTCGACCGGTAATTGGTACGACTGATCAGACGATAGATGTGATTTTACTATATCATGTTTTTCCGCGGTTGTGTTGACCTGAACCGGATTTCTGCCAACAATACTTCGTTGACAGCACCTTTACCAAGCAGCACATCTGAGTACATCCTTATCGACAATACTGCTTGATATATGTCATACTTATTGTAGACAATTAGTTTGAATATGCCTATCAATGTTTAATCGTATGACATCCAGCGCAACCCCAAAAAGAAAAGAACTTCGCCAACGATTCGACAAGCGTCTCCCTGGAACTTCTTTCTACGCCCAGGAAGACACTATGCTTTTTTTTGAAAGCATTGATTCCTTGTTGACGAATCATTATTCACATGACAATTTACCCGCACATATTGATCTCTGTTCTGGAAATGGCTTAGTTCCTGCTCATTTCATATTAAATGGCAAGACTCAAGCATTCTGGGCTGTTGATTTCTATCCGCATTTTGCTACTGACCTGAAACTGTATATCAATGATACAAAACATGTATCTTGTGCGATATCAGACACCGATAGGACACATTTTAACCAAAATGGTCATTTTATCATCTTTGATGTTTTGCATACACAGCCTAGATCGTTCCCCAGACTCGACACTTCCAAAAAAACAGACATTATCGTATCTGCGAATCCACCATGGGAACCCATGCCTTCTTTCATTGTCAAATCGTTATTCAACAGATCAGTGCACAAGTATCTTAAGGATGCCCCAGTTCGATCAACCAGGACTGTCGCGATGACGGCAAAAGATCCTTCTCTTAAAAAATTTGCATCTTTTTGTTCACAGAACAATCTGGATATAACCATAATTCCCCAGATTTGTGGAGGGATAGACGGGCTTATTTTTTACCCGCACGTATTTAATTTTGCAGCTCACCTCAATGCCCAGTATCTCTCTATAAATATCTCCACTTTATCTGATTCAGAAAAATTTATTACTTTATTGCGTTCCTATCCGTACAAAATTGAAAAAATCAACTTCGTAGAAACACTAGCGTATGGGTATGACTCAACTAAACTGGCACGAGGTCATTTTCATTCAGTAGTGCAAAATAATGTATTACGCTATGATGATAAAGGTGATTTACGCTATCTGCTGTGCAATATTACCTTGCAGTATAATGATCGCCATACAAGCAGCAATACGAACGGAGAACTTTACCGGGAACTACTGGAAGCATACAAAATCGCCGCAGAAAAAAACACCCTAAACCCTATCAATAAACTAATAGAAAAAAAATCGGCTCAGTACAGCCGATGGTTCCTATCACGTTCTGATATCAAACGGATGCGTGCCAGTAATCGATAGTAATCAATAATGCTGAATATCGGAATATTTCTTGAACCATTCTTGGACTTGCTTCTTTTTGCAAATCTTAACGTCATCAAGTATTGCCTGTTTCCAGGCAAGCTTGAATACTCCCATATTCATACGGGTTATATCTGCATCAATGATAAAACACGCAAAAATCCCGCTTGCTGAATATGACGTATTGAGTGTCATGTTATTATAGATCAACGATTCAGAAAAAAATATGTCATGTCCAGTCTCAAAGCTGATTAACGTTTCTCTATTATCAACTTCATCTCTGACTTTTAACCTGACCGCGTCTTCGCAATAAGTACATATGCACTGACAGTGAATACCTTTATTGATACGACTATCGATAAACACTCCCATGGCGTTCCTGAATTCCATATGTTTTTCAGTAGCTGGTGATACATAATTATATATTGTTTCTCCAGCCGGAACATTATTGAGGAAATCCAGATATGCCTGCGCGACGTTTTCTACTCCCTGATAAAAAGTAACCCGCGGTAAAACTACATTTTTATTAGCGAGTTCCTGAAGTTTCGGAATAATAACATCGAGATCCTGCTTCTTCTGGGAAAAAGCGTTCAGGACCTCTGCGCGTTCTTGTTCTAAAAGACGATAGAGAGTTTCAGGCGGGACAGGAATATAGTGAACAACTTTATTTTTCGATGTTTTAGTCGCAAACTTTTTTTTAACCAATGTTTCAAGCATAAATTGCACAGTACTACGCGGGATTTGATTCTTTTTTGTAAAAACACCCGCAGGTTGCATACCCAATTCAAGCAGCTGCATATAAAGACTTGCTTCCTTCTCAGTAAGCCCGAGATTTATCAATTCTTGAGCCAACATTGTACACCTCGACGCTGATTTTGGTATGTATTTCCGTAACGAAAGCATACGTACCTGTGATACGTGTTGTCAAGCTGAAATACTAATATTTTGACGCCTCGTGATATTTTGTTATGATATATACTGTTTAATCATGAACATACATAAACTCGAGGTCGACCATGAAAGCTTACACTTACAGTCATGAAACGACCAACAAGAAAATTCTCACGATAGATCAAATCAGCAAGCTGGTAAAAAAATACGGTTTCAGCGTCCTGGCTGACACTCCCAAAGGCAAGCAGACCAATCTGGACGAAGCTGATGTTTTTATCGTGGAAGTATCAGTTCCCTCCACCCGGGCTGGCTATGTCATCGCCTATGCAATCGCCTGCCGCAAGCCCATACTCTGCCTGCACCATGCCAAACTGCCCAAGTCAGATCTTGAGTATCTCACCGAAGGCGCTTCGGAGAAGCTGCTGACACTCAAAGCCTATGATGAAAAAAGCATCAACGATGTTTTATCATTTTACCTAAGGCAGAAAAAAAAGAAGGAGATTGTCACCACCAAATTCACCTTGCGTGTCCCTCCGACAATTGCTGAATACCTCAAGTGGAAAAAACAGTTCACTTCCAAATCCAAGGCGAGCATCATCCGGGACGGTTTCATCGAAAATACCGTAGAGAAGGATGAACTGTATCAGGATTATCTGCGCAAACGGTCGTTTTAATAGTTGTAACCAGACGCTATGACGACGAAGGGGCTGCGATCCGATCCTGGATCGCAGCCCCTTCGTCGAATCTGTCAGAATTACTCATGCTTTTTTGGAATTCACGCTGTTTGCCACGACCGAGACGAGGTCGAGGGGCGTCAACGTTGCTTTGGTCAGATATTTTTCAGCTCCCAGCGACAACCCTTTATCCACTACCTCCTGCAGGTCAAGATTGGAGAGGATGATCACGGGAGTCTTTGCTGTCTCTGGATTGGCTTTCATCTCAGCCAGGATTTCCAGACCGCTCATACCAGGTAGCATGATGTCGAGCAGAACCAGATCGTATTTCTTTTCCTGGATCTTGCGCTTCCCTTCCCCGCCGCCCATGGCAAAATCAACTTCATATCCAGATATTTCCAACTGCTTTTTGTACATTTCGCTGATGAACAGATCATCCTCGATGAGCAGAATCTTTTTCTTCTCCGTATGCATCGCGGCCCGGTACTCCCCGTCCTCCTGCACAGTGAGCAGTTGCTTGAGAAGCGTCCCCCGTTCTGACGGCTTCTTGCTGAGCTCTCTCGCAAGCATTTCTGATGGTGAAGCGCCCATATGGCACATTTATTACTGATCTAATCAGTAAAGTATACCAAAAAATGCAAACTCGCGCCAGCTGTTTTCGAAATTAAATAACAGAGATCAAGAGCGCCATTTCCTCGGTGTCAACCTTGATACAGGGCTCGTACACATATCTGTTCATCGGCACATCACCAGCCGCATGCACAATTACCTCACTCCCAGATCCAACCAGCTGAATAGCAGAATCAACTGCCAGCGCCTGCGGATCATCTGCCTGCAAGCTGGTGACTGTTGAATCAAGATCATACTGGGCAAAAACAGAACCGTCCAGCATGCTGACTGCCAGATCCCACTCCCGGCTTGTACTGCGGGCATCCTGGATAATAATCTTCCCGGGAACAGTGCAGCTCTCCTCAGGGTTGCTAACCGGTTCGTGGCTCTCATAGCTGACCAGCAGCGGTGGTGCCGCGATTTCCAGACGGAAGGCTACCTCGGCAGCGACACTATTGCTGACTGGAAACGCCAACTGCAAAACAAGCATGATAAGGCTGACATGCATAAACAGTACGCAACGCCTGCTGCACTGAATTATTCGAATGATCTGCCGATAAAGAATCATGACTTTACGCACAAAAAAAACAGAAGCTGTTTGTTTCAGGCTTCTGTTTTTGCTTTAGGAAATTTGAGAGTAACTGGCTGAAACTTAGAGTGAACTTCCAAGGATGATCACGATATTCGCCTGCTTCTGCTCGTCTGTCACCGCTTCGCTAATGGTAACGTTATCGTACGGGACTTCAAGCAGGGTTTGGATCTGCGTAGCTGTTTCTGCATACTCAGCTCCGTAGAAAATAACGATCGAATAATCATGAGATGCAGCGGCATTCGCAGCTGTTGCCTTGATATACCCGTCGGCAATCAGGCTGTCCCGCACCTTGCCGGCACTGCCTGCCACGGCTCCGCCGTTGAGGACAAGCATACTCACCTGGTCTTTGGCCGGGAGTGCCGGCGAATTGGTCTCACCGGCTGCGGGCGTTTCATCCGGTTCCGGCGTAACCGTTCCATCCGCCGGAGTGCCGGCATCTGTTCCTTCGGCTGGCTGCTCAGCGGATGGATCAACTGGGGTCTGAGCACCGACATCGGTAAGGCTGACATCTGCTTTGAGTGCCTGCTTCTTGGGCAGAACCTGCTTGACTGCGATAACGAGGATAACGACCGCAAGTATCGCTGCTGCTACTGCCAGGATGATGGTCAGACGCTTTGACAGGCCGAACAGACCAGCTGCCGCAGCTTTTCCGTCCTTTTTCTCTGGGACTGAAATCACCTGACCAACCTCCAGAGTATAGGGAGCCTTGAGCTTATTTTTCCGGGCAAGCTTTTTCCAGTCAGCGCCAAGGGCGGTGGCTATCGAGGTTATGGTATCATCTTTTTTCACGGTGTAGCTTGTCCAGGAGCCGCCTTTGCATATCGGGACGAGTACTGTCTTGCCGACTTCAAGCGTATAGGGAGCACGCAGCTTATTGTACTTGGCAACCTTTTTCCAGTTCGCCGTGTATTTTGCTGCGATTTTCATAATATCTTCCCCCTGGGCAACCGTATATTCCTCCCAGACCACGGGATTGAACTTCCGGTACAGCCACCGTCTGATGAGCATCGCCAGGACAAACAGGACAATAAACACCACTGATAGAACTATTTCCCGCCAGGGCATGATCCAGATGGAAACAGTTCGCGTGGTCAGGATTTGTTCCATGCCGGCGCTGTCGGTATAAACGATTTCTTTGGAAAACGTAAAGCGACCGAAACGGGGATTATTCCAACTGAGATTGGAGGTGAAGGTATCGCCGCGCAGGATCTGGAAAGAGCGTTCATAATCCTCGGTCTTTTTCCCGAACAGCACATCCTTGATATGGATCCGTTCTACAAAATCCACACTCACATTGCTCGAGCTTTTGATTTTCGTTTGAAGCAAGTATTCCTCAGGTTTGATTGTGTTGTCAAACCAACGCTTGTAGTTAAATTCATCAAAATTCTTGATGACTTTCAGATCATCCTCAGGGCTAAAAAAAGCAAGCTGACGGATGATCTCTCCCGGGACAGTCTGGTAGATGCGTGCCCCTACCCGGGTGGTGATCCGGGCAGAAGACCCGGCACCGCCATCAGCCGGCTCAGGCAAAACTTTTTGCACGCAGAGTCCGCCGGTATGCTCGCCGACATCCAGATCAGTCGGAACGCGGAAGACAAAAGGAATCGCATAATTGGTAACTGGTGGCATGGTCCGCTCGATGTACTCGACACCGGCGCACCAGGTGCTCAGTTCTGCATACTGCTCATCAGTTATGGTCAATCGGGCATTGGCAGCCAGCTCCTCGCGTGTCACTTCACAAAGTGCCAGAATGCTTTCATCCTTGGTTTGAAAATAATTCCGCAGGAACTGGGGCGGATCATCAGGATACAATCTCACCCAGGAACCGACGCCCTCCTTGGGTTCGGTGAACTGGCGCAGGGCAAATCCGCCGCTCGAGCTCGGGGTGGAATCAGCGGCGTAGATAAGCACGTCTGAGGGCTCATCGTCAGTATTAAGCACGGTAACAGAATCCTCGATCACGCTTCCCGGCTCGAGGTTGTAAATAAACCAAGACTCACTGTTCTCCACTGCCGGGTCGGGATTAGATGGCTTGATGCCGATATAGCCATATTCCAGCGCTGCTGCCTGCGGTACAGCGATGGCGTATGCCGCCACGAGGCAGAGCAAACCAACCGATGCTTTGACTGCAGATTTCCAGTTTTTTTTGTTTTTGAACATTTACTTTTTCCTCTATGTAACAAGACGGTTGATAGTATACATGAAATCCAGCCATAAAAAAACCGCTATCCTACGATACCGGCTTTTTAATCTCCACGTCATTACGAGAAGTAAACGACGAAGCAATCCGAAGTTGACGGGCTGTTTCACCTGAGATTGCTTCGCTGCACTCCTGATAACAGTATCCACTCGTCATTGCGAGAAGTAAACGACGAAGCAATCCGAAGTTGACGGGCTGTTTCACCTGAGATTGCTTCGCTGCGCTCGCAATGACAGATAAAACGAACTACATAAATGTTAAAACAAAATCCATGCGGTAATCGCCCACCGGCTGAGCAGGCGGAATAAGCTGTTCGAAGAGGATATTCCAGAGCTCCCAGCCGCCGTACCTGTCAGCGCCGGGATAGGCCCGGATTATGTCAATGCTCTCCACAACCGCGGATTGGTACACAATCCGGTCCCCCCAAAGCAGAGCCCGCACGCTCGTGGCACCTATACCGGCAACGCCCATGGAGTCTGTATCGATAGCCAGCACGCCGGCGTACTGGTCGCCGTCAGCGTCATGCCCGAGCTGGCTTGGATCATTGTAATCAAAGCTGTGCCGCCCTGCCTGCCAGCGGGCAGCAGGACCGTCAGCCGCGGCAAGAGAAACAGTCCAGACCTCGATGCCATTGGGATTTACGATTCGTATGCGTTCGCCGTTATCGCCTAGTCTGGCGGTGATACGCTGGGCTTTGCCGCTGAGCTGAAAACGCGAAAAATAAATACGCGGCTCCCGTATACCCCTCCCCTGACTGTCAACAATCGCCAGATCGATCACTCCCACGATCATCAGCTTAAAATTTGTACCTGCTGACCATACAGCTAAAGTACACAGGCAGACAATACCCGCGAGCAGTGCTGGCAGCTTGAAACATCGAATCCATGTTATAAAAAGATATAAAGCTCTCATCCTCTCCCCTGATAGACCGATAGCCCGGCCACTGGCCGGGCTATCGGATCATACTGCCTGTGTAGGTCATTCAGCTTACTGAATAGACACAACCATATTGATAGCATACGAAGCAGCGACCTGAGCAGCAGGGATACCCTGTGACAGGCTAGCGCCCGTATAATCCCAACGGCAGAATGTCGGTGCACCAGAAGCAGCAGCCAGAAGGTCGATGCTGTCAACGGTGCCTTCTTCGAAGGCGTCGCTCGTACCAGCACTGATATTCGTAGTCGCGCAACCGCTCACGCCGCTGATGGAGCCACCGCTCGGATCAATAGTGAGCTGTCCGCCGACTGAATCGGTATCAGCACCGTCGGTATACCCGTTGACATCATTGAAGTCATAGGTGTTTGACCCGCCATCTGTCCAGACAGCTGTCGTCGCACTTCCGGCGATATTGACTGTCCAGGTTGCGGTTGAGGTCGGGTTGTACACACGCACTTTTTCAGTCGAGATACCGAAGGTTCCGGTACCATCCTGGGTATCGAAGTCATAGGTCAAGGCTCCGAAGGTAACCGCAGGATTGGCAACCGCAGCACCAGTGTCGTCGACGATATCGACGCTTTGTGAACCGGCATTGATTACCTGGCTCCAATCGCTATCCGTGGCCGCAAATACCTGCAGGCCGGTCATAAGCGCAATCGCTGTTCCGGTCGCGGCTACGGTCCGGATAGCATTTTTCACACTTTTCATAGAAGCTCCTTTCGATTTGTCTTTGTCTTGGTTTTTTTCTTGAATAAATGGGTTTTATCGACCTTTATGGGAAAGAGTATAAATGTCGAAACCGTACGCAGCTTCATTGCGCGTATCATTACAGTATACGGTTTTTACCGACTGGTGTCAATGTGAAACACAAGGCAAAACAAGGCGTTTACGCGTTTATAGCATAAAACCGCCTCCTCCGCACACTGCGTCATTCCGAATAGCCACGGGTTTAAACCCGTGGCTAGAAAAATCCGATCTCCGTAGGATTATTGCAGGAGCCTGCACCGAGCATGTCGAGGACTGGAAAGGATAATCAAAAAAGTTAAGACCCGTAACCCGTTAACTCGTTAATACTTAATAACGACTCACGTCTCATCCGCCTTCGTCCTGTCATCCGACGGGACTTCGTATCTGCGTTGGAAAATGCCTCCAGAGTGACCAGGCATAGGATCGAGTCCCTAGTCCCTAGTCTCTAGTCCCTATATGACCGACACCGTCATGTTGATCGTGTAGGTATCACCCTGCTGACCAGCCGGGATGTCCTGCGTCAGACTGACCCCAGTAATATCCCAGTAGCAATTCGTACCAGCCGAAGCATTGGCCGAAAGCAGGGTGACGCTGTCCATGCTTCCCTGGACAAACGAAGTGCTCGTGCCCTGCGTTAAGCCAGTTGTGGAACAGCCTGACTTGGGCGTTATGGTGCTCGTTGATCCGTTTACGGTCAGCCGGCCGGTAGCTGCCGTGCCATTATAGTCATAGGAATACGAACTGCCGGTCCAGAGGCTGGTCGGCCCGCCGGTCGCGGCGATGGAAAGAGTCCAGCTCGGTGTGAGCGTAGTATTGGACACGCGAATTTGTTGGGCGGAAACACCAAGAGTAGCATTAGACTGCTGGGTATCCCAAGTAAAATTTTTAGCAGGAAAGGTAATGCTCGGATTGGAAACCGAACTGCCACCGCTGTCCACGATATCGACATTGAGGGTATTGGTGGATAGTGTGGTCGAGCCACTAATTGCCACAGCGGTTGCAGGAGTAACCGTGCTACTGGCTACGACTACCTGAGTCGATGGATTAGTGATCTGCATATCGACTACATCATCATTCAATGCACCCGATGCAACATCAAAGACAAGATACGCGCACACCTGAGATGTGCCCACAGGCAAAGTGCCAGTGATGGTTGCCTGCTGGGAAGCATTGAAGCTGGCCGCCGTACCGAACAGCGTTTCCGTAGCATTGTACGTGCAGGTGCCGGCTGTCTCGTAGTAGAGATCAAGATTACTCAGATATGAGGTCGCGTTGACGGACCCGGTTTCACTGATTAGAAATGATGTTGCATTGGCAGTGCCGGCATCGCGTACGAGGGTAAAAGCGCCCCCAAGATAATTGTTTGTAGACGGGATGACAACCCGCGTGGTTTGCGTCCCGGTCGATCCGACGGTAACCGTGCCGTAGGTGCCCGTCGTCCAGATGTCATAGATCATCAATCTTGTTGAATCAGATCCCTTATTTTTGACATAGTTATGTCTGATTTGTACTTGACTCAGATTTTGGGAAGGGGTCAGGGCTACAGAAACAGATGCCCGGGTCGCATTGGTAGAGGATGCCGGATCCAGATTCAACCAGCTCGTCCCTCCGTTGAGCGTGTACTGGATATCCCAGGTATCATCCACATATCCGGTAGTCGCCCGGTTAACATAGAGAGTCAAAGCGGTGTAGGTATAGGTCGTGGTTTGCCAGGTAGTGAATGTTATTTCCGGTGTGCTCGTCGAGAGCGCTGCTGAAGTACTATACGTATCATTGGGTGGTGTTGTACCGTTGTCATAGGCATAGGTCGGGTTGGTGGTTTTTGATCCACCTGTATAGGCAGTCGGCCGACGGTACTCCGTATCAGCGTACGCAGACACCGGCCACAGCAAAACAACTGCACCCAGTAGCCAGATGATTGTGAGCAAAAAATAATTGAAGCCGCGTCGCTTCATGATGCCCTCATGCAGATCGAATCCGAGATCACCGGCGCAGTGCTCCCGCCCGGTTCAAACCGGTCTAATACTAGTGGCTTCTGGGCACGCTGTAAAGTCTGTCCCCTCGCCCGAGTCATTCTGGAGGCACGTACTCGTGCCGATAGAATCCACCTGTTAAGCTAATCAGCTACACTACTACCGCGAGGGGCTCGCACCTTGCCGGCTCGCAGCCAGCTGATTAAGTTAATAGCTTATACAGACTGCGTATGATGGACTCTCCTCTCCGCCGCTTTCGCGGCTTCTAGGACTTCGTCCCGTCATCCGACGGGACTTTGTATCGCGTTATTGCTCCGCATTGCACGTTGGACTCTATCGGCGTGGGTACACGCCTCCAGAGTGACCAGGCGTAGTATCAGCCCCCGAGCGCCGAGTCGTCCTGGAACCCAGCGAAGCTGGGTGATAGGACCCACCTGTTTAGCCGAACAGCTAACTAACTATCGCGAGGGGCTAACTGCTAATCTCATCATACAAATCCCGCCATTCGGGATTATCCTGCTCGATCAGCGAAATCTTTTTGCGTCGGACAAGATTCTTGAGCTGTTTCTCCCGAACGATCGCCGCCTCGGGTGAATCTAGCACCTCGAAGTAAATCAACCTCACTACGTTATAGCGGGCAGAAAACGATTTTTCGTGAATTTTGTTTTTGTGTTCATACACCCGGCGGATCAAATCATTGGTCATGCCGACATACAGCGTGCCGTTCTTCTTGCTCGTCAGTATATAGGTGTAGTAGCTCATAACCGTTCCTGTCTATAAGTACGGTATTGTCCGAACTGTATCGCTTCTGACCAGGTTTGGTACCAGCCCCCGAGCGCCGGGTATGTCATTCTGGAAGCGCGTAATCGCGCTGATAGAATCCACCTGTTTAGCCGAACAGCTAACTAACTATCGCGAGGGGTCCCGCACCTTGCCGGCTCATAACCAGTTCATCAAGTCAACAGTTGATGCAGGGACTCTCCCGTCACCCACTTTCAGTGGTCTCCGGGACTTTGTATCGCTTCGCTCATCAAACAGATTAACATTTTGCATCGCTATCAGCGGGATGCTAGGTTAGTGTAGCTGGTGGACTCTCCTCTCCGCCGCTTTCGCGGCTTCTAGGATTTCGTATCGCTATCAGCGGGATGCTAGGTTAGTGTAGCTGGTGGACTCTATCGGCGTGGGTACACGCCTCCAGAGTGACCAGGCGTGGTACTAGCAGGAAAGCTTAATCCTTGATCAACTTTTTGCTCGAGGAGGCTGGCTCCTCACCACCAGCCGAAGCTTTGGTTGTAAAGCTAATGCCGGCATCAGTCTTGGTGACGACCACCGTATCCCCATCCTTGATCTTGCCCTCGATGATCTGCAAGGCAAGGGGATCGAGAATCAATGACTGGATAACCCGTTTCAAAGGTCGGGCACCATACACCGGATCAAAACCGTTCGAAGCCAATAGCGCTTGCACCTCAGGGCTGACCTCGAGCTTGATGCGCCGTTCGGTCAGGCGTGCCTGGACGCGGGCGAGCTGAATTCCGACAATCGCAGCGATCTGCTCCTGAGTCAGGGCACGGAACACGATCGTCTCATCAACACGATTAAGAAATTCTGGTTTGAAACGTTTCTGCAGATTTTCCAGCACTTCCGCGCGCATTTTCTCTTCATTTTTACCCGCATACTGCTGGATAATCTCGCTCCCCAGATTGGAAGTCATGATGACGATGGCATTTTTAAAATTCACCATTCTGCCCTTGGAGTCCGTCAGCCGGCCATCATCGAGCAGTTGGAGCAATACGTTAAACACGTCTGGATGTGCTTTTTCAATCTCATCAAAGAGCAGAACTGCATACGGACGACGGCGCACTGCCTCGGTCAGCTGGCCTCCCTCATCATGTCCGACATACCCGGGAGGCGCGCCAATCAGACGAGAAACTGAATGCTTTTCCATGTATTCGGACATGTCGATGCGCACCATGGCATTTTCATCATTGAACATGGTTTCCGCGAGCGCTTTGGCAGTTTCCGTTTTCCTTACCCCGGTCGGCCCGAGGAAGATGAAGGAGCCGATGGGCCGGTTCGGTTCAGATATTCCGGCACGCGAACGACGAACCGCATTGGCAACCGTGACGAGCGCTGCATCCTGACCGACAACGCGTTTACGGAGCTCGTCTTCGAGATGAGCCAACTTGTCTGTTTCGCTCTGCAGCATCTTGCTCACCGGAATACCGGTCCAGCGGGCAACCACCCGGGCGATATCCTCCTCGGTGACTTCCTCTTTCAATATCTGCTGACCTTGCTGCACATCGCCTAAACGCTTTTTCTGCTTTTCCAGCTCTTTCTCTAAACTTTGCAGCTTGCCGTAGCGGATTTCCGCAACCTCACCGAGATTCCCCTCACGTTCAGCGATCTCAGCCCGGCTTTTCAAGGCATCAACCTCAGCTTTTATTTCAGTGATCTTGGAAATGATCTCCTTTTCGTTCTGCCAGTGAGCAGCAAGCTGGTTGTACTGTTCCTGCAGATCAGCCAGTTCCTTTTC
This sequence comes from bacterium, assembly GCA_029573015.1. Taxonomy (GTDB): domain Bacteria; phylum Patescibacteriota; class CG2-30-54-11; order CG2-30-54-11; family CG2-30-54-11; genus JAKQHK01. Next base: position 14,952 of record JAKQHK010000071.1, on the reverse strand, counting down.
CAGCTTCTGCAGACGTTTCTGGGAAGCCTGACTCTCCTCCCCTTCAAGGGCTTTTTTCTCGATCTCGAGCTGGCGGATTTTACGCTGCATTTCGTCGAGCTCCACGGGCATGCTGTCGATCTCCATGCGCAGGGCGGATGTCGCCTCGTCCATAAGGTCGATTGCTTTGTCCGGCAGGAAACGATCGGTGATGTAGCGTTTGGAAAGATTGACCGCCGCGACGAGCGCGTTATCCTGAATACGTACCCCGTGGTGAACCTCGTATTTTTCCTTGATGCCGCGCAGAATAGCCAAACTGTCCTCGGCACTCGGCTCAGCAACATAGACCGGCTGAAAACGCCGTTCGAGCGCCGCGTCTTTTTCGATATATTTCCGGTATTCCTTGATGGTTGTCGCACCGATCGCCCGTAGCTCACCACGTGCGAGAGCTGGTTTGAGCATGTTGGAGGCATCCATCGATCCCTCAGCTGCCCCAGCCCCGACTAGTGTGTGCAGCTCATCGATGAACAGGACAAGCTGGCCTTCCTTTGCTTTGACTTCTTTCAAAACTGCTTTAAGTCTGTCTTCGAATTCCCCACGGTATTTCGCGCCGGCGACCATGGCTCCGAGATCCAGGGCTACTACATCTTTGCCTTTCAAACTTTCCGGCACATCCCCAGCGACAATCCGCTGGGCAAGACCTTCAACAATCGCGGTTTTCCCAGTGCCCGGCTCACCGATCAGTACAGGATTGTTTTTCGTCCGGCGGGACAGCACCTGCATAACCCGACGCACCTCCGTGTCCCGGCCGATAACCGGATCGAGTTTGCCCTGTCTGGCAAGCGCCGTAAGATTCTGGCTGAACTTTTCGAGCGCCTGGTATTTGCTTTCCGGATTCTGGTCGGTGACGCGCTGTGTCCCACGCACGTCAGTGAGCACCTGCAGAATGCGTTCATAGGTGATGCCTGCAGTATCAAGCAGTTTCTGGGCACGGCCTGCATTCGTCAGTGCCAAAGCTAAAAGCAAATGCTCAGTACTAATATAATCATCTTTCAGTTTACCAGCCTCGGTCTGGGCAGCGACGAGCACTTCATTGAGTTCATTGGAAACATACGCCTGACCGAGCGCTTGGGCTCCCTGCACTGCCGGTAAATTATCAAGCTCGATGGCAACTTTTTTTTGAAAATCCTCGAGGTTTGTGCCGATTTTCTTGATAATCGGAACCACGATACCGTCATCCTGCTCGACAAGCGCGAGCAAGACATGCAGCGGATCCATAACCTGCTGGTTGCGAGCTGAAGCCAGCTTGTTCGCTGCCTGCAGGGCTTCCTGGGCTTTAATGGTAAAATCATTGATCTGCATGGCTGACTCCTCGGCTATGACATGATAAACAAAACGTCATCCGTATGATAGGAATCTTTGCCCCTAGCGTCAAATGCGTTATGCATAGGTTACGGGTTATCCGCCTTCGTCCCGTCATTCAACGGGACTTCGGCGGACAGGCGGGTTACGGGTTGACGAGTTAACAGCTGACCGCTCACGGCTCAAAGCCCATCGCTCACAGCTCACGACTCATCGCCCATTACCGCACACCAGACCCGTTTGCCGGTCTCGGTAGCGGCAAGTCCGCCTTTGGCTGTCTCACGCAAGCTCGCTGGCATACTTCGCCCGATATTGCGCATGGCTTCCACTACTTCGTCAAAGGGCACATTGCTCACGATCCCCGCGAGTGCCAGATCAGACGCCATGAAAGCATTGGCGATTGCGGTAGCATTACGCTTGACGCAGGGTGCCTCGACCAGTCCCCCGATCGGATCGCAGACAAGTCCAAGCAGACCTTTGAGTGCGATGGCCGCCGCCTGGAAGCACTGGTCCGGAGAACCACCACGCAGCTCGGTGAGCGCCGCGGCGGCCATCGCACTTGCTGACCCGACTTCTGCCTGACAGCCGCCGGTTGCTCCGGCAAGCATGGCGTTATTGCCGATGATCATACCAATGCCGGCAGAGGTAAACATCGCCCTGACGAGAGCGGCATCATCTTTGCCGAGAGCTTCTGCGGCAGCAAGCAGACAGCCGGGGACTGTGCCGGCAGATCCGGCGGTCGGGAACGCCACTATGCGACCAAAGCGGGCATTGTGCTCCATAATAGCAAAAGAGTAGGTTATCGCTTGTTTGACTGGCTGACCAAGCAACGGGACATCAGGCGCATAGGCTGTCAGCCGCTGCGCATCCCCGCCGCTCAGACCGCTCGCGGAACGCTCGGCATGCTGCATGCCGAGATCGATTGCTTCCCGGATTACCTGCAGACGACGCTGCATTTCTCCCAGAATGTCCAGGCCCGCCAGATTCTGCTGTTCAGCTGAATAGTTGATGGTGATATCACTGATCGCGGTGCCGTGCTTATCAGTCAAATCAAGTAACTCAGTCCCGGATGAGAAAGCATATCCCATAGTAAAGATCCTCTGGTTAGTAAATAATTGGCAATACTTTTACCCACAGGATACGTTCGTCACATGCCAGTTCCGTTATCAAGTCATCTGGAATCTTTTCGTCAAGATTGATAATAGTTAATGCCCGCTCTCCCCTATCTTCGCGTGCCACACCCATCTGGGCGATATTTAATCCCTCCCGCGCGATCGTCTCAGTGATCTCAGCGACCACTCCCGGGGCATCCTGCTGCATGACGATGAGGGTTTCAAATTTACCATCGAGATAATTCGTTTTAATCCCTTCAATTGAGACGATCTCAACATTGCCCGCCCCGATTGAGCATCCAATTACTTCCAGACGCTCACCCTGCCGAACGACGCTGAATTTTGCAGTATTGGGATGATGCCCTAAGCCCAAATCAACACAACTGATCATATAGGTCATACCTGCTTGCTGCGCCTCCTCAGCTGCCTGTCTCAGACGCGGATCATCAGGAGCAAACCCCAGCAAACCGGCAAGCAGCGCTATGTCTGTCCCATGACCTTTATAGACTTCCGCAAACGATCCGTGCAGCTGGATTTCTGCTGTCTCCGGTGTGCCGCCGATCAGTTCATGGACTACCTTGCCGAGGCGCGCCGCACCCGAAGTGTGGGAACTCGACGGACCAATCATGATCGGACCAACAATATCAAACACCTGCCATGACATGCATTCCCTTTCTTTAAGACACAGTCAGCTATCATAGCGCAGATGCTATTTATTGCAAGACTTTTTTTGATTTTTTCTCTGAAGCGGCTGACATAATCTTAAAATCGGTGGATCTTTAAGACTATAGACAAACAAAAAAGCATCTTATCGAACGCAATAACGCATGACGAGAAATAATATCTCTCCGTTGTGGAGTTTCTGCCAAACAATCACAGCGATGTGAGCGTAAAAAAACATTTCAGTGCTTGAATAAAAAATAATAGATTCAACGAGGTAAATTGCACGAAAAACAGTAAGGAGCGTATATGTTTTAGCGAACGAGCGGATGATTGTTCAGAAACGGTAAAAAAGAGCGACCTGTCCTCCGTAGCGTCAGCGAAGGAGGGCTTTGCGCTACTTTGGTCGATCAAAGTAGCTAAAAAAAGTCTTGACTCGTCCCCAAGGGCAAGGTTTATGCTTCAAACGTAACATGTTACACTTGCTTCTGCATTTATTAATTATGCGGCCAATGTATGTTTACCATCGGCGAGTTTTCCCGCATTACCCAACTGTCGGTCAAAGCACTCCGGCTCTATCATGACCAGGGGCTGCTGACACCGGTCAAAATAGATGCAGATAGCGGTTATCGGTATTATGATGAGAAAAGCATCCAGCATGCAGAAGTCATCAAATTTCTGAAAAGCCTGGATCTCAGCCTCGAAGCTATCCATGACATTATCACCCGGCACACGCAGGACGCAGATATTCTTGAGTATATCCAGGCGCACCAGTTAAAAATAGAAGAACAGATAAAAAAATACAAAGAGATCAACATCTCCCTCACTCAATTCATCACCTATGCCAAGGAAGAAAATATGGACAAACACGTATCTGCATTTGAAATCGAAGAAAAACAGAGCGAAACGCAACTCATCGCCAGCATCCGCTATCTCGGCCGGTATGATGCCATCGGCTCCTATCTCGGAAAAATCGCCCGGAAGTTTGCCCGGGTCATGTGCGGAAAACCGTTCAATCTCTACTGGGATACTGAATTCAAAGACGAGGGAGCAGATATCGAAACCTGCATCCCCATCCGCAAAGGCACATCTACTGACGATATCACTGTCAGGGAACTAACCGGCGGTCCCTGTGTTTCCCTCATCCATAAAGGACCATATACTACGATCGGAAAAACGTATGCGCGCATCACTGCCTACGTTAACGAGCATGGATACACCGTAACGCTCCCCACCCGGGAAATCTATCTGAAAGGCCCGGGAATGATCTTCCGTGGTAATCCCAATAATTACCTTACGGAAATCCAAATGCTTGTTACTAAAAAAGATTAATTTGTTTATCAGGATTCCTCGATGTCACCACTTGATTACAAAAAAAGCCAAAAAGCATACTATGCTCCCAAAGCAGATCCGGAAATTATCACCATTCCTCCCATGCAGTTTCTCATGATCGATGGCAAACGCTATCCGGGCGAAGACAATGCTGACTACAAGGCGGCCATCGAAGTGTTATATGCCGTATCATACAAGTTGAAGTTTCTGCTCAAAGATCAGCCACCAGCTGGCTATACGGATTATGTCGTTCCGCCTCTGGAAGGTCTATGGTGGATGGAAGGTGAATGGATCCAGGAGAACAAGGATGCCTGGCAGTGGACCATGATGATCCGCCAGCCAGAGTTTATCAGCGAGAATCATGTCAAGGATGCCTGTAGCGTGGTGAGAAAGAAAAAGGGACTGAGCACCGCAGGAATCCGCCTGGAAAGCTACGCAGAAGGTCTGTGCGTGCAGATGATGCACCATGGTCCCTACAGCACCGAAGCACCGAATATCGCCCGCATGCATGCCTACGCCCAGGACCAAGGATTTAGACTGCACGGCAAGCATCATGAGATATACCTGAGCAACCCACGCAACGTGCCGCCTGAAAAGATGAAAACCATTCTGCGTCATCCGCTTGGTGCGTAACAATCAACAGCAATTTGCACTGAGGAGCCGGGCAGCAACGCTGCCCGGCTCCTGTATTGACAGATCATACATCTCGGGATATAGTACAAAATGTAATCAATACAATTTAGAAATAGTGTCAATGTAAGAGGCTACTATCATGAACAATCACGAACTGCTGGTAAAAAACGTCTGGTCCGTAGGCGCTAATGATCCCGGTCGCCGCCTGTTCGATGGTCTGATTCCTCTACCTGACGGGACAAGCTACAATGCCTATCTGGTTAAAGGATCAGAAAAGACCGCCCTGATCGACAGTGTGGACCCACAGTATTCTGGAAAACTCCTAGAAAACCTGCATGCACAACAGGTAACGAAGCTGGACTATATCATATCCAATCATGCGGAACAGGACCATTCTGGATCCATACCTGCAGTCCTGCAACGCTACCCGGAAGCACAAGTGGTCACCAACGCCAAGAACCGTGACTTCCTCATCTCTCTCCTGCACATCTCTGAGGATCGAATCCAGGTGATACATGATGGAGAAAGGCTCTCGCTCGGTGATGCAACCCTGCGTTTCTATCTCACTCCCTGGGTCCACTGGCCTGAAACCATGGTGACCTACCTCGAGGAAGAAAAAATCCTCTTCAGCTGCGATTTCTTCGGAAGCCACCTTGCGCCGGAATACCTCACATCCAAAGATGATGAGGCAACCCTACGGGCAGCCAAGCGGTATTTTGCTGAAATCATGATGCCTTTTTCACCGATAATCGCAAAAAATTTAGAAAAGCTCAGTCCGCTCGACATTAGTATGATTGCTCCAAGCCATGGACCGGTATTTGGAAATCCTGCTTTTGTCATGAATGCCTATCGTGAATGGATCAAGCCGTCCTATCGCAACAAGGTCATCCTCCCCTATGTCTCCATGCACGGCAGCACAGAGGTAATGGTCAACCATCTGACCAAAGAGCTTGAGGAGCAGCAGCAGATACCCGTTGAACGCTTTGACCTGACCGAAGCAGATATCGGCGAGCTCGCCATGGCACTCGTGGATGCGCCCACGCTTATTCTTGCAACGCCGACCGTACTGCAGGGTGCCCATCCGGCTGCGGCGTATGCCGCCATGCTCGTCAATGCCCTGCGTCCACCGCTCAAGCATATCGGTCTGATCGGTTCTTTTGGCTGGGGCACTCGCATGGTGGAACAGATTACTTCGTTACTGCCCAACAGTAAGGCTGATTTATTCGATCCTGTCCTGATCAAAGGTCTGCCTCGACCGGAAAACCTGCAGGATCTCACTACCCTGGCATCATCAATTGCCACCAAGCATGCCAGCATTTTTACAAACTAATATACCTACCAACTCTATCCCCTATCCCCTTAATCCTATATTCAAGATTCAAGATTCAAAATTCTATATTCGAAAGGAAAATCATGGTTACCGTAGAAACAAGCATCCCTGATTTTGAACTCAATGCCTATCACCATGGCGAGATCAAAAAGGTCAAACTCTCTGATTACCGCGGCAAGTGGCTCATCCTCTATTTCTATCCAGCAGACTTCACTTTCGTCTGTCCGACAGAGCTTGAGGAAGCTGCTCAATACTATAAGGATTTTCAGAAAGAAGGCGCCGAGATTGCCAGCCTCAGTACTGATACTGCCTATACGCATCTCGCCTGGCATGAATCCTCCCCGGCTATCGGCAAAATCAACTATCCCATGCTCGCTGACCCGGCTGGAAAAGTCTGCCGGGAATTCGGCACCTATCTGGAGGACGAAGGTCTTTCTCTCCGGGCGACATTTATCATCAATCCGGTAGGCGTCGTTAAATCCATAGAGATACACGATAACAGCATTGGGCGAAGCTCCAAGGAAATCATGCGCAAGTTTCAGGCAGCTAAATTCGTCTCCGAACACGCCGGTCTCGTCTGCCCAGCCAGCTGGGAACCAGGCAAAGACACCCTCAAGCCAGGAGAGGAACTCGTCGGCAAGATCTAACTCCTCAGTAACAGCCGCTCTGGTTGAGTTTTATCAGATCAATGATATACTGTCAGCGTTTACCCCTTAGTATCCAAGTGAAACATGACAGAAACAGCCAAAAATAAAAAAAATGATTCCTCGCCGGAAGTAAGAGACGATCAGCCCAAGCAGGACCAGTATGTTACCATCTCCGTTGAAACGCTTATCCTGACTACTATCGTCATCATCCTTGGTATCACCACCCTGATCTACATGTTCATTAATTTCCGGTCCATGCGTGAGGATTTGGATCTGATCATGACAGCACTGGGCATCCAGAAGGAAAAAACCTACGAGCAAGCCAGCACCTCCATTGATGATGATGCGATCCTGGGTGACAAATCCAAAGCTGAAATAGCCATCGTGGAATTCAGCGACTACGAATGTCCCTATTGCAAAAGGCATTTCGAACAGGTTTTCCCGCAAATCAAATCAGAGCTTATCGATACTGGTAAAGCTATCTATGTCTATCGGGATAATATTGTTATCCCCGGACACAACCCTACCGCCACCCAGGAAGCAATCGCTGCTGAGTGCTCGCGTAATGCCGGCGGAGACGATATGTATTACCGCTTCCATGAAGCAATTTACCAAACCACAGAAAGCAACAATACCAATATGAACGATACTCAAATCGCTGCCATAGCTGATGAACTGGGAGTAAAATCAGCAGACTACGATGCCTGCCTCACCAGCCAGCCTGCCCAGGACGAACTGGACGCTGATATCGCGGCTGCAGCCGAGGCCGGACTGAGAGGCACCCCCGGCTTCATCGTTGGCAAAGTGCAGGATGACGGATCTGTGGAGGGGTACCTCATCTCGGGTGCCCAGCCATTCGATGAATTCAAGGAAGTGATCGACAAACTCTAATACCTATGACTGCTTAGATTCTCTGAAACCAAACGATACTATTAGTCTATCTGAGCGATAACCCTTACAAAAGCTCCCTCAGCCTCAAACTTCATGGGCAGAGCCATAAGTTCAAAATGTTCAGCAAAGACTAGAGACTCAAGGTTTGTAAGATTCTCTACGATCAGTATCTCATGACCAAGTAATAGTTTGTGCACGGCAAACGGCTCACGATCAGGACTAGGTGTATCCATACCCAGTAGCTGCACACCCAGATCAACGAGTGCTTCGGCAAATGCCTCGGTACAGACTGGATGCGCCGCATAGTAGTCCGGTAGACGGAAATGACTGTCATATCCCGTCCAGAGGAGCAGCATAGCCTGCGTAGGCAAGGTAACTGACTCAAGCAGATCAGCATCAATGACTTCCCTGCCGCGTACATCGAGCAAATAACCGGATCCGAAAAAACGTTCTGGTTGCAGATCTGTAATCCGCTTCCCTCCTGCGATCATATGTCTCGGTGCATCCAGGTGCGTCCCTACGTGCATTCCGCTCTGTACCGTGTGATTTTCATACCCATCGTGCTCAACAGCAGCCATACGCTTTAGCGTTGCCGGAGCATCACCCGGATACACCGGCATGCTTTCTGTAAACGTTTGCGTCAAGTCAATGTATGCCATCTGTCATCCTTATACTAATTCCAGCTACATAGTATCAGAAGCGAAAAGAATTGCCGAGATGCGAATTATGGCTTACTATTTGCTCAGCACGTTGCATAGGGGCAATTTCAAAACCGATGGTATCCTAAAAAGACATTAGATAAAAAATGTTTTGTCGAACGCGATAGCGCATGACAAGGAATTATATCTCTCCGTTGTGGAATTTCTGCTAAACAATCACCGCGATGTGAGCGTTAATGAGGTCCAAAATCTCTGATTTAGTTGACCGAATTATCCCTTGACTAAGAAATTAAGGGATAAAAACATTTCAGTGCTTGATCATAAGTAATAGATTTAACAAGGTAAATAGCACGACAAGCAGTAAGGAACGTATATGTTTTAGCGAACGAGCGGATGATTGTTCAGAAATGGAACATAGGAGAGCGACTTTGCGCTACTTTGGTCGATCAAAGTAGCAGATAAAGACATAGTTATAATCAATTATAAATATAAAAATGAACAATCACCCTACCATCCCAGTCATCCTCGGCACAGCCCGAGACGGCCGTGAATCGGAAAAAGTTGCCAAGCTGGTTGCTGAACTAGCACAAGCAGCTGGATTCCAAACTGAACTTCTCGATGTCCGCGAGTATATGACTTCTCAAACTATTCCCTGGTGGGACAAAACACCTGAAACAGAAAACTGGCAAAAAAAAATGGCGCAGGCTGACGGTCTGATTATCGTCACGCCGGAATACAACCACAGCTTTCCAGGCGAGCTCAAGATCCTGCTTGATAAGGCATACAAGGAATATGAAGGAAAACCTGCAGCACTCGTTGGCGTTTCAGCAGGACAGTTTGGCGGCGCACGCGCTGTCGAGCACTTAAAGCAGGTGTTGCTCAAGTTCGAACTGCATCCCTTGCGCAACGCCGTGTATTTTTCTGACGTCGCCTCTCAGTTCGATGCGCAGGGCGTACTGATCAATGAGGAATATCGCAAACGTATTGCCAAGATGCTCGACGATCTGAAAAAAATCTTAATATGAACAAATAAACAAAGCCGCCACGACAAGCCAGTCAATTAGTGATGATGAACTGTTATGCTTATACTCGTACCCATCGCATTTCTCTCCGGGGCCCTGACCGTCCTATCTCCCTGCATTCTCCCGATCCTGCCGGTCGTGCTCGCAAGCGGTATGGCGGGAAGCAGGGCAAGGATACAAGGTCTGATCACAGGTATTGTTACCGGTTTTTTCCTCATCACTATCAGCCTAACCGTTCTGGTGAGTCGGTTTGGTCTCCGGCCTGATACGATCCGCACGATAGCGGTTTTCCTGCTCATCTTTTTTGGCTTCAGTCTAGCAATTCCCCAGCTCTGGGAACGCTTCCAGTCGATGTTGGAAAAATACATCCGCATCAAACCCGCCAAAAGCGAAAATCCGGGATTCTGGAGCAGCTTTTTGACCGGTATGAGTCTTGGCGTCATCTGGCTGCCCTGCGCCGGGCCGATCGTCGGTGCTATCGCTACCCTGGCTGCCCTCAACGAACTGAGCCTCAATGCCCTGGGTATTCTCCTTGCCTATGCTGCTGGCATCGGCAGCCTGCTCTACCTCATCGCACTTGGCAGCAGCCGTCTGACATTCTTTAAACAAAATAACCTTGCTCTGCGCAGGATTTTCGGCATCGTCATCATCGCGACTGCCCTGTGCATCGCTGCTGGCTGGGATAAAGATCTGCAGCGCTGGACCCTCGACCATCTGCCGGATTCCTGGACCAATCTGCCCGGCACGTTCGAGGAACAGGTAAACACGGGAAGCAGACTGGAAGTGTTGAACAGCGATTGAACAGGTATTCCAGTTAGCAAACCACTAACACTGACTACTTATTACTCAGTACTCAAACCTCACAGCTCAAAGCTCACAGCTCATCGCTCACAGCCCATCGCTCAAAGCTCATCGCTCACAGCTCATCGCTCAAAGCCCATCGCTCAAAGCTAAACAATCTCCCCCCGCAGCGAAATCGTATAGTCCTTGAGCGTGATATTCACTCCTGCCTGCTCCATGGCTCCCCGGACAATATGCTCCACCCCGGAACAGCAGGGAACCTCCATATGCACGATCGTCACTGACCTAATGTTTTGCGTCTTAAAAATTTCCGCCAGTTTGGCAACGTATTCATCCTGACTGTGGTCGAGCTTGGGACAGAACATAATGAGCGTCTTACCTTTCAGAAAACGATCATGGAAACCAGCATAGGCAAACGGCACGCAGTCTGCCGCGATAACGAGCTCGGCATTGGCAAAGTAGGGCGCCTGCGGCTGAAGAAGGTGCAGCTGGATCGGCCACTGCCGTAACTGACTTTTTGCCGTTCCTCCCTCACACTGACAGTTTGCAACCGAAGCATCCTGTGAAAAATCCCGCATCATAGTCCCCGGGCAGCCGCACTTCATCACCCCTCCTGCAACCTGTTTCTCATCAACACAGGCAGCCTCAACCTGCTCAACCCCGTGTATATGCTGCGCAGCCTCCACGCCCCGCTCCTGTTTCACATGCTCATACGCCCGCTGGGGATCATAGGCATCTGTCTCCCGCTCAACGATATGCAAAGCATCCACCGGACAGACGTCCAGACAGGCGCCCATGCCGTCGCAGAGGAAATCACCAACCACCCTGGCTTTGCCATCTACCATGGTGATAGCTGCCTCGGCACACACCTTGGTGCAGGCAGCACACCCGTTGCATTTATCCTCGTCAATTTCGATCACTTTACGCATGACCATGTGGATACTCCTGATAGATTCGAGTAACTACAAAAGATCTGCCAATGATTGGCGCTGCAAGAAATCACGATGCACTTCTTCGGCTTCCCTGAGCACCCGCCGCAAACTGCATTTTTTACGGGAGCAGTAGCTTGTGGCCTGACGGTCACAGGGTGTGAAGTAATCGGGATCAACAGCCTGGAAGATTACTCGCAGCGATAATCGCTTGGGCGCCATAGCCAGAACAAATCCCCCGTCTGGACCGAATTTGTGATCCACAATGCCGGCATTGCTCAGTTTCTGAAAAATTTTACCAAGAAAGCTCTGGGGCAGACCGGTAGCAACAGCGATCTGCTTGATGGACTTCCTCTCTCCCCGAGCAGCAGCCAGATCAAGCAAACCAAGTACGGCGTATTCAATACTTCGATTCAGCATGTTTATCAAAGACTAATTTTATCTAGGATTATTTTAGTCTTAATTATGTACAATGTCAATAAAAAGAGGATGGGAAGTACTCCCCTCCTCTAGCTCATCACTCATTAATCATCGCTCAAAGCTCATTGCTCACAGCTCATGGCTCATAGCTATCTAGCCCTCAAACATCCACGCTTCCTGCTCCAGGAACCAATGGCCGGGATCGAGAAAATACTTAGCCATGTTCTCTAGCAATTCGTAGTGATACGTCTCCTCCTCGGCGAGAAAAGTGAAGAAGGCTCGGGCATCCGTATCCTGAGTGCGTTCTGCCTGCTGCTGGTAATAGTCATAACCGTTCTTTTCCATATCCTTGCCCAGATCAAATATCCCGGCTGCATCCGGATCAGTCTTCATGGTCCCCTCGAATTCCTTGCGGTGGCTCCCGAAAAAAGATTTTGCCGCTTTCCGGGTCGTCAGAGTAATCCGCTCTGACAGCACAAAGGCATCGGTTTCCCCTACGCGTTTCCGCTGGTAGGCTTTGATATCCTCCATGTGCCTCACTTCCTGATCGGCAAGAAACTGCAGGATGTCGCGAGCCAGCTGGCTACTGACCTTAGCGATTGATCCGAGATAAAAATCACGGACATGAATTTCGTTATCGACAGCTTTTTCCAATGCTGCATCGAGTGCATCCGGCATAATACCCCTTTCTCTCAGTAATTAAGTAACATGAGTAGTATGCCATGACTTGTGGTAAATGCAAGTATCTCATATATCATTCAGGAACAAATCCTTGACGTTTTTTAATTTAATGGTAGGATTAGATTGTAATAAATACAAATTTATACTGGTTCGAATATGGATGGCATGCAATTTTATCAGCAACAGCTCAAAGAAAAAGGCCTGAAAACAACGTATCAACGCCTGAAGATACTTGATTATCTCGATACCCATCGCACCCACCCCTCAGTTGAAATAATCTATGAAGATATCAAATCAGAAAACCCTTCATTTTCTAAAACAACCATCTACAATACGATTGAAACGCTCAAAGCCCATGGGCTGATTTCCACGCTTACCATAACCGGTAGTGAAGTACGCTGCGACTATAAAACCGATATGCATCACCACTTTTATTGCCGCTCCTGCAACCGCATATTTGATGTGGATCTCGAACAGCCCTTGCAGCCCGGCTCCGGACTGCAGGGATATGCCATAGATGAAATGCACAGTTATTTCATCGGAACCTGCCCTGCTTGTCTTAAAAAGAAATAATTTTTTTATCAATTCAGCGCAAGGAGATCGCATGACAGACGAAGCCACGAAAACGCAAAAATGGAAATGCATCGGCTGCGGGTATATCTACGATCCCGCGGTCGGAGATGCAGACGGCGGCATTGCCCCGGGAACTGCCTTTGAAGACATCCCGGATGACTGGGTCTGCCCTGTCTGCCAGGTCGGCAAAGACATGTTCGAACCAGTCGAGGAATAATCATCTGCACCATGAAAAACTGCCAAGAGACGACCGCTGTGTCGTCTCTTGCTGTATTGCCTTCTGATTCTTTTCCCTACTCGCTATTCCCTTTACCCTAACCCCTATCCCCTTGTTTCACAATGCCAGAACTGCCTGAAGTAGAAACAGTCCGTGCCGGTTTAGCACAAAGTATCATCGGCAAATATCTGTACCGCATAGAGAGCAAACGGTCCGGCACCGTCAGCAACTATACTGATAAACCACTTGCTTCTGCGAAGTACGGTCGCATAACAGCCGTAAATCGGCGCGGCAAGTATCTCCTCCTGCAGACTGACGCTGATCTGAACATCTGTATCCATCTGCGCATGACCGGCAAGCTTATCCTGCTGAAAAACAGCAAACCGCTTCCACCGCACACCCGGGCAGTTTTTTACTTTTCTGACCAGATCAGACTTGCGTTTGATGACTTACGCACTTTCGGCAGGATTGACATCTACCGGTTGACTGACAGCATCCCGAGCCTGACCAAGCTTGGACCAGAGCCGCTATCCGCGTCTTTTTCCGCGAGCTACCTTTGCAAAGCAGCCACAAACAGAAAAAAGCCTATCAAGAACCTGCTGCTCGACCAGCAGGTCATCGCCGGTATCGGCAACATCTATGCAATAGAAGCATTACACAGGACGAAATTAGATCCCCGCCTACCAGCCGGCAGACTTACCGGACATCAGGCTTCACAGCTGGTAAAAGAAATCAAGGCCGTACTGCGCGAAGCCATCAGAAACAACGGCACGAGCATCTCTGACTTTCGGCGCATTGATGACCAGACGGGCGAGTTTCAGGCATTTCTCCGAGTCTACCAGCAGGAAGTCTGCAAAATGTGCGGAGCCCGCATACAGCGCATCAAGCAGGCAGGGCGGTCTACGTATTACTGTCCCCGCTGCCAGCGATAATGCCAGCTGCAATTAGACGGGAAAAAACTGTCATGGTTACAATTACAATCCTGACCCGTAGACAAACTCAATACTGTCGCCCGGCTGCACTTCGTAGGCATCAGCCCCTACGGATGCCATTTCACCGTTCAGGTTCCAGAGCCAGTATTTCCCTGCTGTAGTATCAGCCTGTATGCCATTGATGCCGTTGATCATTACTCCGTACTCGGATTCTTCGGCATCAACCGTAAAACCGTACTTTTCAGCAACGCTTGCCAGCAGATCATAGGCTGTTATGCCTGTAGTTATACCCTGCTCGTACGATTGGGCATTTTGCCCGTCATTGATCACAACCGTGGCGACGGATGCCGGTGTGGTGTCACTGGTTTGCTCCTCCTGCCCCTCTTGTGTGGTCGTATCTGTTTTGGTGCATCCTGCGGTAACCACTAGTAAACCGCTCAACAGCACGAGTACATACTTTTTCATGATATCCCTATGATAAAGAATAAAAGGTGTGGTGCATAATCCCGCAACCGCTTATCTGTCCTTGCTGCGGATTTTGACGCTTTGCGCCTGATACTGATGATTGAGCTTTACAGAGCGCATCCACTCTATCGCCGCAAATACCGTCGGGATGACAAGCAAATTAGTACGCAGCTGGCGCTCCAAAAACGGCAGGGCTTTGATGAAGCAGTCGAGCAGCCCCGCCATAGTCATGGGATACCAGCTGCGTACTAATTTGCTTGTCATCCCGACGGTATTTGCGGCGATAGAGTGGATGCGCTCTGTAAAG
>JAKQHK010000065.1 GCA_029573015.1 bacterium | reverse complement strand
TTGCGCCTATTGTGATGTGCATTTACCAAAAAGTGAAAGCATCGTTGAACATGGCCGATACTTCTGTTGCACGAAGCACCGGCAGTTATATTCACAATCCCAGCCCGACGATAAATGAGACCTGCTCCAGGATTCCTGGTTGATAATCGTCTATCAAATTTATGTCAGCGTACGTACCGTTAATAAACGGTATTCTCGGCCTGACCATACCCCACAAAATTGACTGTTTTGTAATACATTTGTCTTGAATCAGACGCGTGCCAGCCATTGCTCCTGCATAGCCAACCATACCGGATATTGAACAGGTTCTGGCAAGGAATCGGTTTCTCCAGGAAAACAACAATACGGAAAAGGTACCCATGGCGGCCCATTACTATCATGAGCTACTGAAATACTTTGCACGGGTAATGCAGGATTATGATGCTGCTGCCGACATCGTGCAGGAAGCATACGCGCTTACTGGCTCTCCAGCAGGCCGGGCAGCATATAACCGAATCACGCGCTTTACTCTATCGTATTGCGCGTAATCTGGTCATCGACCGTTATCGCCGTGGCCAGGTACAAGGCTGGACCACAGATAATCACTCACTGGAAAATTTTCCTGCACAACGTGCCTGTGAACCGGATGCACTGGTTGCATCATCCCAGGTTTTACAAGCGGTACTGACTACTATCGATGCATTGCCATTGCGTTGTCGTGAAGCTTTCATCCTGCATCGTTTCGATGGACTCAGCCATTCCGAAGTAGCAGAACATATGGGAATTTCGCGTAAGGCGGTTGAGCAGCATATCCAGCATGCCATGCAGGTGATCCGACGTTGTCGCATGCAAATGGAAGGAGATACTGATACCTCTGGCTCCTGTCTTGCAACGCAGAAAAAACGGGTGTGATTAAAACCAGTATTGATATCGACAGGAAGAATCTGCTTGTCTGCTGGCTTGGGTGACAGCCCGTTACAGCATCTATGGCAGTAGGTCCGAAGTCATGCTATGAACAACGAATCCATTCCCTCGAATATATCAGATTCACCGGATGATCATCTCGATCGTGAAGCACTGAGCTGGCTGGTATGCCGCCACTCGGGACTCAGTACTGAGGAAGAAGAGCGCTTTCAAACGTGGCTCGCAGGTGATCCCGCCCGGAGAACAGCATTCGCCCGCTGGCAGGCAGAATGGGATGTTTTGGATGATTTACCGGCAGATGGGCTTGATATCCTGCGCAAAAACCTCGCTGACGACAAACGAGCCATGGAGAAAGTGCACGTCGAGCGTTCGGTCGGTTCTGCTATAGGCAGACATGACACTCGCTGGAACTGGATGCCTAAAATAGCCATGGTCACTGCGGTGTTTATGATCAGCCTGGCAGGTTGGCAGGGATGGGACTACTGGCAGCAACAGCCCGTTTTCATACAGAGCCTGAATACCTTGCGCGGTCAGCAGATCAGCGCGACATTGCCTGATGGCAGCCAGTTGCGGCTCGATACGGCGACATCTGCTGACATAACCTATTTTCGGCAGCGGCGTGAAGTGCGCTTACCGGAAGGCAATATCGTTTTTCAGGTCAGCAGCGACTCCGAGCGCCCGTTCGATGTATTGGCCGGGCCTCTGCGCATTACTGTCGTGGGGACAAGTTTTTCCGTACGCTATACACCGAATGTGCCAGGTGCAGAAGATGTGCGAGTGGCGGTTGAGGAAGGTCGAGTCAGAGTGGCTTTGCATAATGTCGCAATCAAGGGCAAAGCAGCTGAATCGTCTCATGTCGTATCGAAGGATAGCTATGCGGTCGAGCTCACTGCAGGTCAGCAAGTGACAGCCAGTGCAGAAGGTGTATTGGGACCGGTTGGCGCAGTATCAGTGGCTGGTATCGCGCCCTGGCGGGAAGGCCGCGTCAGCTTCCATGACATACCACTTGCTCATGTGCTTGCCGAGTTCGAGCGTTATGGGCCTTCCCGTTTCCTGATTCGCGATCCGGCCGTGGCAGCTTTGCGCTTGACAGGAACTTTCAACCCACGGTATCTGGATAATTTCGCGCGAGTATTACCGCAGATCTTGCCCGTTCGATTACACGAGAACGCGGGTATGACAGAAATCATTTCCTCGCAATAACAAATCGTTGCAATATTTTTTTCCTGAGAGCTAGGGTTTCGTGCTCGTTGTGCGTCTTCTCCTGATGAGAAATATTCTCATTCATATCTCAGGGAGAAAAATCAAAATGTTGCATAAAGTACTGTGGTATTTGTTTTCGCGCTCGATCCCATTGGCATTGGCCGTACTGCTGATGACAGGAATAACTCCAATTGCATGGAGCCAATCTGCGCTTTCCCCCGTATGGGCTATGCAGGTATCTATCAATATCCCCAGCCAGTCTCTGGCGCAGGCACTCAACGAGTGGGCTCAGCAAACACGACTTGAGCTGATCGTACAACCCGCCCTGGTTACCGGCAAAACTGCGCCTGCCCTATCAGGCAATATGACACCTCGTCAGGCACTGGATCGTTTATTGGCGGGAAGTGGGCTGGTGGCAACGATGGATGGTTCGACTGTCATGATCAAAACAACTGCAGCAGCAGGTACGCAGCAATTGCCTGAAATGCTTGTGCGTGCCGATTCCCTGAAACAAGGTACAGCGGAAGAAGGCTATCGGGTCAGTAATATCAGTGGGATTGGTCTCTGGGGCGAACGTAGCCTGCGAGACACACCCTATTCGATGAGTGTCGTCCCTTCCGATCTGATCGAAAACGTCAATGCCCAGAACATGGGCCAGATCTTCAAAATGAACCCCTTGACCCAGGAACCGGTCATCCAAAACTTCACCGGTGTACCTTTCGTCGTCATACGGGGTTTTCAAACACTTAATCCTATTTATGATGGCATACCCCTTGCTCTTGGGAACGGCTCCGCCGTATCTGTCATCGAAATCGATCGAGTTGAAATTCTCAGCGGGACCTCAGGCTTTCTCTATGGTGGTGGCAGAGTGGGTGGAGCCGTAAATTATGTCACCAAAAATTCTACCAATATCCCACTCAGGAGACTAACATTCGGTAATTACGGTGGAACCCAGTTTTATGGCCATGCTGATATCGGCGGGAAATTCGATGAGCGAGGCCGTTTCGGTTATCGGGCTAATCTGCTCTATCAGGGAGGGGATACTGCCATCGGTGAGCCGGTCAACCAGAAAGTTGCCAACATTGTGCTGGATGGACATCTCACTGATACCCTCTATGCTGATATCAAATATACCTATAACGACTACAGCAAAGAAGCGACACAACCTTGGTTTGATATGGTAGAAAGAGTCTCTATCGATACCAGTAAACGCTACTCTCCCAAATGGACATCCAATGATATAGAAAGCCATAAAGCCTATACCAGCCTGCGCTGGGATCCGAGTAAGTATTTCACCCTCAGAAGTGCTTTTTTCTATCAGGATACCCGGATGAGAGTCAATCAAATATCTTTAAATCAGCAGGTGGACAGGACCTTTATTCCCGTCAGAATATCAAACTCACCCTGGGAAAAGCATGAAAATTATGGAGGATATATTTACCTGGATACTCGCTTCTCAACC
>JAKQHK010000046.1 GCA_029573015.1 bacterium | reverse complement strand
CGCTAGCGTACTTGCTAGCCGGGCCACACTCTGCCCGACCAGATTAAGCAAGCCGGCGGCAAGGTCCTCCCTCCGGGGGGAATGTTCGGGATTTCTGGCAATCCGGCCAAAATTCGCCGCCGTCAGATCAGGCGGAAGTATGCCGATACCGGAACCGACGATATCACGCACGAGCAAATCAACCTGCTCCCTGTCCCCTTTCTCAACAAGTGATTCCAGTTCAGCAAAACTTCGGACGTGACAAAGCATTGCTCCCAAACCCATGAGGGTACCGCCACCCAACCCTGTCCCTCCGACATGCGTAACGACTATGGATGCGTTTTCATTTTTTCTGGCCATCACCATGGCTGTGCCCGTCCCAAGACTGACCACGAGGGCTTCGGACAGACCGCTGGTTTTCAATCCCCCGCAGCCGATCGCCTGTATTTCATCAACATGTTTCACAGACGGAATCGTCAGTTGATCCGGCAAATCCCTGCTGCGACCTCCAGTAACGACTATCTCTACACCAGATCCCGGATGCAAATCAAGCTTGCCGAGAATCGCTTCCAGCCCTGTCTGGGTGGGAGGATAGTCGCGGTAATCAAAATCAAAAAAAAATGCGTCCTCTCCATATCTGGAACAAATACCGGTAGTGGAACTGCCGCCAAAATCAATTATCAGCCGTGTCGGCTGCTCACCGCTCATGTTTTTTCTCCCGCAGTTTGACGATCGCGTCAAGAATCCGATAAGCCAGCAATTCCTTATCCTGATCCGGGAATTCTTCTACGGTACCATCGGCAAAACATAGCACTGCCGTAGCATGTGCTTGACCGAGCGCCTCAGCAGTATTGCCGACAATCATATCAAGATGTTTACGCTTCAGCTTCATTCGGGCTGATTCCTGCAGATTTTCTGTTTCCAGCGCAAATCCGACCACGATCTGCTGCTTTATTTTCGTTCTGGCTACCTGGGTCACTATGTCCGGATTCTCACTCAGATCAATACTCAACGCGTTTCCTGCAGTTTGCGCTTTGGTACTATTCGTACTTTTTTTAATCTTCTGTTTGCTGATCTCAGCAGGCCGGAAATCGCTCACAGCTGCTGCAGCAATATAGCAATCGCTCCGCTTGAATTCCCTGGTGACAACTTGTTTCATTTCCCGCGCTGTTTCAACCGGAATGATGCGGATCCCCGGAACAGGTGCAATTTCAGCTGGACCGCTGACCAGCGTGACGTCCGCCCCGCGCCGGCGGGCAATCCGGGCCAGAGCATAGCCCATGCGCCCGGAGGAACGATTGCTCAGATAGCGAACCGGATCGAGCGGCTCGCGGGTCGGACCCGCGGATACGAGCAGGCGCATACCTGCCAGATCCTGCCCAGTCAGCGCAGCCACAATTTCCTCAAATAACAGTTCCACACTGGGAAAACGCCCTTTGCCGACATCTCCGCAGGCGAGCGCACCGCTGTCAGCCTCGATGACCCGGCAGCCAATTTTCCGTAGTCCAAGCATATTCTGCTGCACAACTGGATGGGTATACATGCGGTAATTCATTGCAGGTGCAATGACAGTCTTCGCAGGATCAGCCGCAATGAATGTTGTGGTCACGAGATCGTCAGCAATGCCAGCACAGGCTTTACCAAGAAAATTGGCGCTGGCCGGTGCGACGACATACAGATCGCTCTCCCGGGCATAGTCAATATGTGAAAACGTCTGCCCGGAAGCAAAAAGCTCCGTACGCACATCACTGCCGCTTAGTGACCGGAAGGTATGCGGAGATACCAGCTCGGTGGCATG